>CAYREJ010000183.1:0-5517 GCA_964423235.1 uncultured Acidobacteriota bacterium
TCTATTTATAGCTTATATTTTTTAACCACAAAGGACACAAAGTTTTTTCTATAAAGCATATTTCTCTTTGTGATCTTTGTGGTTTATAATTTTTTTGCCATTGGATTGGCTTTTAGGATTTGGAAAAAACTGGCTATTTACTTTCCTATCTTCCTATCTTCCAATCTTCCTAACTTCTAATCTTCCTATCTTCCTATCTTCTTAACTTCCTAACTTCCTAACTTCCTAACTTCCTATCTTCCTATCTTCCTATCTTTAATATGGAAGGAGGTAATTCCCAGTGGAACTCTATAAACTCTCAACTCTATAAACTCTATAAACTCTTGAAACATATAAGTTTTTCTGATATCTTTAATTATTAATTAATATGATAAAAGATTATAAAATAATCGAAAAGTTTGAAAAAGATTTGGTTGCTAAGGAATCATCGGACATTAAAAAAAATTATCGCAGTATTTCAGCAATGTATGAGGAAGCAAAGATGCTTGGAATATTCCCATTGAAGGAAGCATTGGATGGGCTTGAGATAGACATAAAAATAGCAAGGGTGCTTAATAGTGTTTCAAAAGATTCTTAAAAAAGTAGCTGGAGAGCTAAATAAGGCTAATGTTCCTTATATGGTAATTGGGGGGCAAGCAGTTCTTCTTTACGGAGAACCTCGGCTAACTAAGGATATAGATATAACATTAGGAATTGGTATTGAAGGAATTGATCAAATCAAGCAGATAGTGAAGATGGCGAAGCTGAAAATCTTAATAGAAGATATAGAAAATTTTGTTAAAAAAACTTATGTGATTCCTACAATGGATGTAAAAAGCGGGATACGGGTTGACTTTATATTTTCTTTTTCTGATTATGAACAAAATGCTATAAAGAGAGCTAAGAAAGTGAAATTGGGAGGCACTATTGTGAAATTTGCTTCCCTTGAGGATTTGATAATTCATAAAATAATTGCTGGAAGAGCTCGTGATATTGAGGATATTAAGTGCATTCTTGCTAAAAATAGATCTTGTGACTTCAAATATATTGAGGAATGCCTGGCAGAATTTGATAAAGCTTTGAGCAATAATTTCTTATCTTTGTTTAAAGAAGTTTTAGGAGATATGAAGAAAACAAATTTTTATGGAGGTAATTTATGAAGAAATTTCTATTAATTTTTGTTTTATTATTGCTGAATTTTTTAAGTGCATTTCTTTTCGGTGAATGGATAAAGAAGGATTTAGTTGTAGTAAAGGCTGATAATATGAACAGAATGGAGGCTAAAGAATTTCCATATATTTTTAGGGGTTCTTATTTTATAATAGCGGCTTGGAGTAAAGATCAGCAAATATCTGCTAAAAAAGCTGGTATTGAATTTAAGATAATTAAGGAAGGCATAAAGGATACAGATAATTTTTATTTATTTGAAGTGAGGGATGGTCAAAGGGTTCCAATTAGCTGGAAGGGTAAGATATTATATTTTCAAGGGAGAGAGTATTTAATAGAAGTATCATTGGATGAAGCAGAAAGAATAATGAATAAAGGTTATCATGGTATAAGGATAGATCTATCTAAAGAATATAGCTTAAAAGGTCATCCGGAGGGGTTAGCTTTTGATTGCACTTATAATCCAATAATAGCAGATTTATTAAATAGGACAAGTTTAGAGCAATGGTTAGATTGGGATAAGAAGATAAGTGGTGTAGAGACTGTTAATATAGGAGGAACAGACTATGTAATTCAAACAAGATACTCGCCGGCGATGTTTTCAGGTTCTCCGGTAGCTAAAGCTTATGATTTTGCTTTACAGCAGGCTCAGGCTTGGCATTACGGATTTAGGATAGAAGAAGACCCTTATAATTATTCTGGGCAAACTTGGAAGAATTTGATTCTTACAATTCCGGGACAAACTAATCCTAATGAGATAGTTGCTATATCTGCTCATTATGATACTACATCATCCAATCCATATAATAGTGCTCCCGGTGCTGATGATAATGGTTCCGGCTCTTCAACTTTATATGAAGCGGCTCGGTTATTAAGACAATTTCGCTTTCAGAGAACAATAAAGATTATCTTTTTCACTGGTGAAGAACAAGGATTAATAGGAAGCCAAGCTTATGTTAACGATCATTCTATGAATGGGTATCTCGGTGTGGTTAATATGGATATGTTCGGATGGGATGGAGATGGAGATAGATGTTTTGAAATACATGCCGGAACTATGATCCCTTCTCAAGATGTAGGAAATTGTTTTGCTAATAGCATTAATTCATATAATTTGAATCTTTTTTATGATTTCATCACAAGTGGGGCTACTACTGCTTCTGATCATGCTTCTTTTTGGAATGTGGGTGTCGGAGCTATTGAAATATTAGAGAATGGTTATAACAATTCATTTCCGAACGGATGTGTGGGAACGGATTTTCATCCTTATTATCATAGTCCAAATGATATAGTACCTTATTTAGCATTGCCATTTGTTTACGATATAGGGAGAGCTGGTCTAGCAACGATAGCTGCTATGGCAATTCCTATCGGAGCTTGTTTTGATACAGCTCCTGCTTTAACAGCTACAACGGATTTGTTTCAAGTTAATCTTAACTGGACAGCGGTTTCCGGAGCTAATTCTTACCGTGTATATCGGTCTACTCAAAGCTGTCAGGGACAATGGTTTGAATTAGCAGAGACTACATCTTTGAACTATGTTGATAATAATATAACTCCTGATACTCAATATTACTATTATGTAGAGGCAGTGGATAGTGATGGATTCTGTGTATCAGCGATGAGTAATTGTGAAGCTGTCAAACCGCCAAGCTGCGCCTCCTGCGCAGAATATGTGCATGATTCAGCTACAATCACTAATATTAGCGGTGGGGATGGAGATATATATCCCGATAACTGCGAAACTGCAACTGCAAAAGTTTTAGTAAAGAATGTAGGATCAGCGCCAGCAGTAAATACTCAAGTAAATATATCAAGCTCTGATGGTTTCATAAGTATAATAACGCCTATGCCAATTAATATCGGAGATATTCCTGTCGGAAGTTCTGTAGAAGTTCCTTTTACTTTTTCAATAGGGCAAGGTACTCCAGCTGATTGTCAGCAAATAGGCTCCTTTAGTATTTCGGTTCAAGCAGAGGGACAATCACCACCTTCTCAGGATACTTTTAGTTTTGTTTTTGAAAAAGATTATGTATTTGGAGATAAGTTATGGGCATTTGAACCTAATACTGGATTAGAAGGTTGGACGGTTGAAGAGGGGAGTTGGACGATAAATTCGGTTAGGGTAAATCCTGGAGGAAGCACTGCTAGTATCCGGTCTTCAAGTTATGCAAACAATCAATGCGATGTAATTACATCGCCGGAGATAGAGCCTGCATCCTCATCCTTTCTAAATATACCTAATTGGTATTCTATTGAACCTTATAGTGCTGGATATTGGTGGGATCGGGCTAATGTTCACATTATTAATATGAATACTTCAGAAAGAGTTTTATTGCTTCCCACGAGCGGAAAAGCTTATCAATCAGGAAATTTTTATGCCTATGGTCCAATTTGTTCAATTCTTAAAGAAAGTGGATGGGCAGGAAATAATACTGGTAATTTTTGGGGTAATTCTGCTTTTGATTTAAGTCCTTATGCTGGTCAGAAAATAAAGATTGAAATAAGATATATGACAGATGATTCAAGTGTTGGCGAAGGTATCTATGTAGATGATATACAAGTTACCAATGTTTGGTATGAGGGATGCGATTCACAATCCGATATATGTGCAGCGGTGCCTAACCTTCAGCCTTATAATGGAGAAAAACCTTATGTTGATGATGTTGGTTCTCCTAAAGAGAATCATATTATAGATAATGATGAAGCAGTTTCTTTGATTTCCACTTTGGAAAATGTAGGTTCTGCAATGGCAACGAATGTTAGCGGAACTGTTAGCACTTCCAGCCCCATAATCATAAATCAAGGCAATGCTTCATTCCCGAATATAGATGTAGGAAATTATCAAAGTTGTACCCTTTGCTATATGATAACAGCCCCTTCAAATAATCGCCCAGCTGCTCATTGGGATATTAATCTAACTGAAACTATATCAGCTGATAATTTCGGACCTACTTCTTTTAACTACATATATCATATAGGCGAAAGTTTTTCAGATGTCCCTGTGCTTAATGAGTATTATGAAGAAGCATTGTTCCATTTTGAAATAACAGGCGGTTGCTCCTACATCAATTTTTGTCCATACGCTTATGTATTGCGGGAGCAAATTGCCAAGTTCATTTGTTTAGGAATGAATAAGCTTTCTCCGAATTCTTGCTCCATTTCTAATTGCGCTTCAATATTTGCTGATGTGGATAATACAAATATTTTTTGTCCATTTATAGAAGAATTATATTCCCTAAATATAATTTCAGGGTGCCAGAGTAATCCATTGAGCTACTGTCCAAAAAATTCTGCTACAAGGCAAGAGATGGCAAAAATATTATGTTTAGCTATGAATACAACAAATCCTGATTCTTGCTTTATTACTTCTTGTTCAGGGATATTTTCAGATGTCACTTCAGATAATCCATTCTGTTCCTATATAGAAGCATTATATAGCAATGGAATAACAGGAGGTTGTCAACTTCAACCATTAATGTATTGCCCATTAAATAATATTACTCGATCGCAAATGGCTAAATTTATTGTCCTTGCTTTTGGATTAGCTATTTAATGTAGTTGGTGATTAATACAAATTAAAATTCGTAGGAATAATATACCCTTACATTCTTTTCTTTTATATATTCTTCAACTTTAGGATCTGCATAATGAGTAACAAAAAAGCTTATTATATTTTTGAAGCCTGCTTTGATTTTTAATCTATTAATTAATTTAGGCAATGAATTTATATCCTTTTTGCTTAATTGAGCTTTACATTCCCCGATAATATATAATTCTTCACCATCCCTTATTCCTATGCCATATATATCAATTTGATCATAGTTGCCATCAGCATAGACAATATTTCTTCTGTATAATCTATCTTTTATATCTAAATTAAAATCTCTTTTTAATAAAGGTGGCAATCCTTTATAAGCTATATTTTCCAAATTAAATCCTACATTAAATGATAATCCTCCAACTTGTTTCTTTGTGGCTTCATGGTCTATTATAAGTTTGGAGAGCTTTTCTTCAATTCTTTTTTGGGCTCGTGCTAATTCTTTTAGCTCTTCTTCGGTTCTTTTTTGTGCTTCAGCCAATTTTTGTACTTCGGCTTCAGTTCTTTTTTGTGCTTCAACTAATTCCTGAACTATTAATTTTAATTCATTGAAATCTGATTTAGTAACAGTATTAGCTATATCTTCTCTCAATGCTTGCAATATTTTTAGAATAGGTCCTTGTATTTCTTTTGGTAATTCTTCAATTAATTCTAAATATTTATCCATCGCTCTATATTTTAATAAATAATTATATTAAAAGCAATTTTTCAGAATATAATCCTTCATTAAAAAATTTTTCATCCCCGCTAATGAAAATGTATAATAGTAT
>CAYREJ010000184.1:0-5507 GCA_964423235.1 uncultured Acidobacteriota bacterium
TATTCCTTCATTAAAAATCATGTCCAGTGATGTAAAAGGAACAAACACCTCAGCAGTTTCCTCTAAGCCTTGTTACACAAAAAGTTCTCATACAGAATATATAAAAATTAGGAATGAATTGCATCTATTGCCCAATCAATGATAATGCTTATAGCCACTCTTGATCAATTTGTTAGATGAGAATTAGTAATATATGATAAATTGCTATTTCAACTTTAAAAGATTTAAAAATTTGCACCTCTGCCCGCAGATGTAAATTATTTTCTTGTTAGCTTCTGTAATTCCTTTTATTATCTTAATGTTAAATTGCTCTGCATACTCTTCTACTCCCCTCCTCGGATATATTGCCACTATTATCTTTTTCGTTAATTCTACATTCTCCTCCCTCTGATAGAATCTTACTGATTTCTCAAAATCATCTACTTCGCCGAAATTTAAACTTGATTTAACCTCTAAGGCTATTTTCTCTTTATTTTTTATTATTATATCAATTTCGGCTTGACGCTTCTGAAGAAAAAATTCCCCTTTCTCATCCATCTTCCTCCATTTTATAATAGTATAACCAATATCGGAAAGGACTTCGTCAAAACCACTCCTGAAAGCTTTTTCTGCACCATATCCCCACCTGCTCCCAATAGCCGAAATAATCCTTTCTATTCTCTTAATTCCTTGCTCAAATTTTTTATCAGCTTCTATTCTGTTCTTCTCAATCTGCTGAGCAAGAATCTTTATTTCTTCTCCTATCGCCTCAAATCTCTTATCCATCGCTTCAAATCTCTTATCAGCTTCTATCCTGTTCTTCTCAATCTCTTGAAGCAAAATCTTTATATCTTCTTTTGTCGCAGCCTTCCTGTCAAGAATCTCTTCTATCTTGTATCTTACTTCAGGCTTAGATTCAATGATTCTCGGTAATTCCCTTTCTATAATCTCAATTATTTCATCTTCTGTTAATGCTCTCTTTATATTCATAGCTTGCTATTATAAAATTTTTCCTATTATTTTTCAATAATTCTATAAATCATTCGTAAGTGGTTAGTTTTCTCCGACAAAAGCATAATTTTGCCTTTTAACTATGATTATTTTTCCATTGCTAATTTTTTAATTTATTTATTAGATTTATTAGGAGTTAGCGAATTTAATTAGCTCCTCTTAAAAACGCAAAGATCATAAAAGCGAAGTTAAGAAGCTAAGAAGCTAAGCAAAGAAAATAATCTTTGCGTGCTTTGCGAGCTTTGCGTGAAATAATTATTTGAATACTCACGCAAAGAGAAAAGAAGTTAAGAGGTTAGGAAGTTAGGAAGTTAAGAAGATAAGAAGTTAAGAAGATAAGAAGTTAAGAAAAGAAGATGATCTTTGCGTGCTTTGCGATCTTTGCGTGAAATAATTATTTGAATACTCACGCAAAGAACGCAAAGAACAAAAAGAATAAATAACAAGAATGATTGTGATACTTGCCAGAAAATGATCTTTGCGTGCTTTGCGAGCTTTGCGTGAAATAATAAAATTATGCTAAACAAAATTGCAAACCATAAAAAGCATAAAATAATCTCAAAATAATAATTTTGGAGAAAATTGACCAGTTGCAATCATTCTCCTTGACTTTAGCTAAATTATTATTTAGAATAAAATAGTAAAAATGAATGAGGCTAATAAGTATATAAAATTATATATTATAATTTCCTCTTTTATTTTTTATGCAATATTCTCTTTATCATTTCCTGCAGAAGTAAAATCAAATACCAGCGAATTAATTCTATCTTATGAATTTTCTAATTATGAATTAACAAGAACAGCTGATGAAAATAAAATACCTTGGATAAAAATTAATGGAATCGGCTTAAATATTATAGATAGAAGAATTATTTTGCCTCAAAAGAAAGAATTGATTGCAATCCCACCGGAATCAAAAATTTATTATAAAATTATAGAAGAAGCTTGTCATCGCCTTGAATCTGATAAAATTATTACTCAACTCGGATTAACTGAAAATGACATTCTATTAAACAAATTCCCTTCTGAATTGATTCAATTAAATAATAAAGGAGCTATCAGATATCAATATTATCAAGAATTATTAATTAACCCAATTTTCTTGCATGATGCAGAATTAGTTTTCTGCAATAAAGTCAAATTTATTTTAAAATGGGATGAGCAATGGATAGATTATTATAAAGTAAATATATATGAACCGACTTTTGAGGAAATATATAGAAAAGCATTTATAAATTACGAACAAGGAAAAAATTACAGAGCAATAAAGAAAATATTTTATTATGCTCCACAGAATTCATTTCTTCAAGGCAATACTTACAAAATTAAAGTTGATACAGATGGAATTTATAGAATGGACTATAAATATTTGAAGAACGCAGGGATTCCAGTAGATAGTTTAGATCCGAGGACTTTTCAAATTTTCAATAAGGACACTGAAATATCTATATATGTATCGGGAGAAGAAGATGGAAGATTTGATCCTACCGATTATATAGAATTTTATGGAGAGAAGATGCGTCCTGACCCATCGCGGGCAACAGAATTTGAAGGAGCTGATTACACCGATGATAATGTCTATTGGCTCTCCTTCGGGCAACAATTCGGCAAAAGAATGCAAACAAATGATGTAAGTCCTATTCATGGTTATCAATCCCCTAATAATTTTTGGCATACTGAATATATAAATCCTTATGGCTTCTTTTATCCTTGGGTATGGCAAGAAGGAATGAATCATTGGGTTTGGGCTCAAGAAGTAAAAACACCTATTAATGAAAATTGCAAAACTAGAGAAAATTTTTATTTTCAGCTTCCTGCTATTGACTTGTCCTCTAATGAACAAGCTAATATCATTGTGAAATTATTAGCCAGAAGTGGGACAGAAGCTTCTTCACCTGACCATCATTCTATTATAGATGTTAATAATTGCATTAATGCCGATAGCCAATATTGGGATGGTAAAATCAATTTCTATCATAATTTTTATATTCCAATCTCTTGTTTGGCTGAAAATTCAACTATAAAATTAAGATTACCAGGCGATGTTTCCAATGATTCTGAAACTTGCAAGGATAGAATTGCTTTGGATTCTATTCAAATTACTTATAAGCGCCTTTTTAAAGCTATAAGCGATACTATTGTTTTTAGTTATGATATAGGAAATTGGTTCTTTTTTATTAAAAACTTTCAAAATAATGAAATATTTGCTTACGACATTACTAATGAAATTGAACCTATTAAACTAATTAATTATTCTATTGAACCCTCAGCAGTAGGATTTTCTGTTTCCTTTGAAGATAATTTAAATGGATTAAGAAAATATATTCTTTCCACTATTAAGTCTATAAAGATACCAAAAGAAATTAAAGAAGATATTGTTTCTAATTTAAAGAATCCTGATAATTCAGCTGATTATTTAATAATAACTGATGATACTTTCATCAACTCAGATGCCCTATCAAGATTTATTAATCTAAAAGAAACAAAAGGCTTCAGAACTATGAAAGTTAATATAGAAGATGTATATGATGAATTTAGCTTCGGCATCTTTGATCCAATGGCAATAAAGAAATTCTTAGAGTATGTTTTCAATTACTGGAAACCTCCTCTACCTCAATTTGTTTTGTTAGTTGGAGACCCTACTTTTGATTTTAAAGATAAGAGGGGTTCCCTTGATTGGTTCTTATTTACTCCAACTCTGATAGGCGATAATCCTTATTCTCCGGCTGGAATTTTTTCAAGCGATAGCAGCTTAGCAGCAGTCGTTGGTAATGATTATTTACCCGATTTTTTAATCGGCAGATTAAGCGTTCATAAAAAACAAGATTTAAAAAACGCCATTAATAAGATAATCCAATACGAAAATTTATCTCCAGATCAATTATGGAAGAATAAAGTAACAATGGTTGCTGATAAGCCTTTTTGGGAGCCGGAATGGAATTTTGAATATGCTCATAATGATACCAAGGATTATTATCTATCAACTCCGCCTTGGGATGTAAAAAAACTTTATTACCGTTTCTACAATGGAAATAAAGAATTATTCAGAAGACATATTGCAGAAGCAATAAATAATGGAACAGCTATCCTTTCATTCGCTGGTCATGGCGCTTATACTTCATGGAGCAAAGAAATATTTTGGACTAATAATGATGTACTAAATTTGTTTAATTATGATAAATATCCATTAATATTTAATGTCAGCTGTTATACAGCAGGAATTCATAAAGATGACTATTTAGGAAAAATTACTTTTCTTGATGTTCTTATGGAAGTATTTGTTAATTCAGCAAACAAAGGAGCTATCGCTGGCATCGCCCCTTCAGGTTCTGATGATGTTCTTGCTGTTTATCCAGGCATATTAAAACTTTATGATGATATCTATTCAATCGCTGAAAAAGATTCTTTGATTGGTTCAATTTTTTATTCTCTTGTTTTAAATTATTTTATGGTAGGGTTGAGCTACGAAGCACGTGGACTAATTTTAGTGGGAGATCCTTCTGTGAATTTAATTTTACCCAAGGCACCTCAGCCTAATAATCTAACTGCAACACCGGATAATCAAAAGGTTATTTTAAATTGGGAAGCTGTTCCTGAAAACATTGCTGGTTATAATATCTATCGCTGCATCAATCATGATTCTTTATCGTGCCAATCTCCTGTTTCGGATTTCATAAAGATAAATCAAAATTTAATTCAACAAACATCCTATGAAGATGCAGGATTAACAAATGGTTTAACTTACTATTACAGAATTACAGCTGTGAATAAAAATGGATTTGAAAGCAAGTGGAGCAATATGGCAAGTGCAACTCCTACTAATACTACTGCGCCAACGCCACCAACTGGTCTCGCTGCTGTCGATCCAAGAACAGGTGGTAGAATTGACCTATCCTGGAATGCTAATCCAGAGAATGATATCCTCGGCTACGAACTCTATTACGGAACCACATCTCAAAATTACACGAATTCTATCTGGGTCGGAAATAAATTATCTTATTCATTATCCGGTCTTCAGGACTATACCATTTATTACTTTGCCTTAAAAGCTTATAACACTTCTGGTCTATCAAGTGATTTTTCAGCAGAGGTTTCAGCAATACCTACAAGAGTAGGGGGCTCTCAACCCAAAAGAATCAAAGATTTAAAAGTGTCAAAATCAACTGCGGAAAATGCTTACTTACAATGGTCAATGCCGACTGAGAATGAAGCTGGAGCCCCAGTGATCATTATTGGTTATTCAGTTTATAGAGGGGAAGAACCTTCATTTGTTCCTGATCATTCTAATCCCGGACAAGTTAATAGCAATCGGATAGCCGCCATAAATGATCCCAGCCAGACTTTCTATGAAGATGTTGGAGCTTTAACAGTTAATAAAAATTATTATTATCTGGTCAGTGCATATGATGAAGATTGGATGGAAAGCAGCGTCAGCACTGATCCACCTTCCAGAATCCATGACCTTTTATTGATTAAACAAACTCCCAATATATTATTCCAATGGTCTATCATCTCTC
>CAYREJ010000185.1:0-5499 GCA_964423235.1 uncultured Acidobacteriota bacterium
ATTTGTGGAACTCTACAAACTCTCAACTCTATAAACTCTATAAACTCTATAAACTCATTACATTGACAAATAAAAAGGCTCATTATATAATAATTTGTAAAAATTTTATAATTATGATAACCGGTTACAATACAGAAGTTAAATACGGTGATAAAACATATCATGTTCAAACTGAAGATAAGGGGGAAAAAAATCCAATTATAGAGACCCTCATTTATGTAGGTGGAGAAATCATTGATATTAAAAGAACTTCTTATGCTGAGCTTCTAAAAGAGCCTATTAACAAGGAACAAATAAGAAAATTAATGGAACATCAGCATAGAAAAGTTATAGCTTTAATCAGAGCTGGAAAATATAGTAAGCATGAGCCAATAGAAAGTAAAGAGAAGCCAAAAATAGCAAAAGAAGAATCATTAGATAAAGAAATTACTTCGCGAAGCCTTGACCAAGTTATATTAGAATATATAGCTGAACATGCAAAAGACGAAAAATTAGCTTTAGAAGTAAAAGGCGATGATAATTTAATTGAAGGTTATCCTGTATCCTTATTAATAAAATCAATTAATCAGAGTAATAATATGCCTATCCCTAAAACAAAGATTGTAATAAAAATAATAAGCACTATCCGAAAGCCTATAACAGTATTTGAAGGCTTCACTAATGAAAAAGGTATATTAAATATTAACTTTGTTGTTCCGGAATTCCCACACGGAAATGCTGCTATAATCATTCAAGGATTTTCAGATATTGGTAATGAAGAAATTAAACAACTTATTAAAAAGAGCAGCAAAAAATTATGATTTTAATTTCTTCTCTATTTCTGCTCTTAAAGTAGTAGAAGGAATTTCATTGATAATTTTTCGTAAATATTTTTTACTTTCCTGAATATTTCCTTCTTGTTCATAAAAATCTGCTAATTGGAATAACAAATAATCTTTTGGAATATAAGAAGATTGGTCATTTATTAATTCCTTTATAATGCTTTTAGCTCCTTCAAAATCTTGCTTTTTTACTAAAGCCATGGATAAAGCAAATTTAGATAAATCATTGATTATTTTATCTTTTGAAATTTTTAAGCTCTTTTGAAAATTCATGATTGCTTCATCATATCTATTATTTTTTAGCTGAGCTATGCCTAAATAATATAAAGCTTTTTGAGCATATAATGTGTTAGGAAAGTCCCTGATTATAATATTCAATTTATTTATAGCAGCTGAATTTTTTAATGGCGATAAAGAAAGGAAGCTATCTTGTGAGAAAGGAGAACTCTCTTGCTCACTTGATGAATTAAATTCATTCAATGCTTGCGAAATAAGCTCTTCCGGATATTCATATTTATGATTAGAATAATTTATCCAAGCTACTGAAATTAATATGATTCCAGCTAACAATACTATTATGCTAGTAAAGCGTATAGGATGAGTTTGAAAGTTTTCCCAAAATTTCAAAATAGCAGACTTAACAGCATCTTCTTTTTTAATTTGCTTTCTTGTTAATCTTTTCGCCATATTTTGTTATTTTAATATAATTAATTAAAACTTTCAAATTTCAATATACTTTTAAAAATCAAAAGAAGTCTTAGCCGCTAAAATAATCAGCAACTGATATTAGGCTTTTTTCTTTTTAGGAGGGTTCAAACTTTTTTTATAAGCGGAAACAAATAACCTCAAGCAAAATAAATATATTGCCGCAACAAGCAAATGTTGATTTTTAATCAGTTCATTAACAGTTTCTTTTTTTAATCTAAACTTTTGTAGCAAAATTTTATCAATCATCATTCCTGTAACTTTGCTTTGATTCTTCTTTGGTTTTGTAATTATTTCAGCATCTTCAGGTTGAATCTTATCAAAATATTTTGCTAATATATATGGATCATTTCCCTTTAACCAAATTTCATCCTTTTCAGTAAGAAAATTCTTCATTACTTTTCTTGCATTAGATTCAAGAAATTCTTCTTTTAATTTCTGCTTATACTTCTCTAAATTGAATTCATCTCCATAGACATTAACGCTTGCTTCAATAATATAATCATCTTGCTCTTGGCAAGCCCTCAGACCATAAGTATGTCCTAAGGCTGTAACAAGAGGAGCATAGAAATCTTCCCTCTCTCTGAATGGAACGCTTTCAGGGTCTAAATTAACCCCTGGCCCTAAAAAGAAATTTCTATATCTATTCATCACCTCAATTAAACTTTGATTAATTATTGAAAGCTTTTTATCCATAAATTTATCTCCCTTTATTTATATTTTTTAATTATTTCAGCTAATTTTTCAATTAATAATAAATTATCATTATGAGTGCTTACCGTTACCCTAAAAGCATTATCAAATTCAAAAGCTTTTAATGGTCTTATTATAATTCCTTTTTTTAGTAAAGAATCATAAAGCTCCTTTTGAGGAATAGCACTCTCAAACCAGATAAAATTAGCTGAACTCTCTAAAACTGTGAATCCTAATTTTTTTAATTCATTATATAAGAAATCTCTTTCTTTCAAATTAAGTTCTATACTTTTTTGAACATGTTCTATATCATCAAGAGCTGCTGTAGCAGCAACTTGGCTTATAGATGAAGTATTAAAAGGAGAACGAACTTTATTAATACTATCAATAATTTCTTTATCTGCAATTGCATAACCTACTCTCATACCTGCTAACCCATGAACCTTTGAAAAGGTTCTAAGAATAATTACAGGATATCCTTTATTAAAATAATCAATTCCGTTAGGATAATCTTCTTTGCAAACATATTCATAATAAGCTTCATCCAATATTAAAATAACATGACTGGGAAGATCCCTAATAAAATCATCTAATTCTCCCTTCGAGACATATGTGCCAGTCGGATTATTCGGATTAGCTATAAAAATAAGCTTGGTATCGTCTTGTATCGCTCTTTTTATATCTCCCAAATCATATTTATAATTTTTTAGCGAAACAGCTGTATATTTTCTATTTAATATCTGCAAAGCAATCTTATACATAATAAATGTTTGCTTTGATATTACTGAATGATCTTTTTCTTCTAAAAGAGCTTTTGCTATTAATTCAACTAATTCAGTAGTCCCATTACCAATAACAATATTTTCCATTCCTATGTTTAATTTAGAAGCTATTTTCTCCCTTAAGTAATACGCACTTCCTTCCGGATAATAATTCACTTTGTTAGCATATTTTCTTATTGCTTCAACCGCTTTTGGCGAAGGTCCTAATGTATTTTCATTGGAAGCTAATTTAATTACTCTTTTAATACCTAATTCCCTTTGAACTTCTTCAATAGGCTTGCCAGGTTCATATGGTATCAATTTACTTACATGATTCGGTATCATTGTTGAGTATTTCATAACCCTCCTCATAAATTCTTTAAAATTTTTATTTCTTTCTCGGTCAATTGTCGGAATTGACCAAGTTTTAAATTACTATCTCTAATAGGACCAATTCCTATTCTCTTTAAACGCATAACAAAATGACCTATTGCTTTAAATAGACGCCTTATTTCATGCTTTTTCCCTTCTACTATGGATAATTCTAACCAAGTATTTCTATTTACTTTAATAATTTTGATCCATAAAGGTTTTATTCTTACACCTTCTATAAAAATTCCTGATCTTAATAAATTTATTTTTTCTCTTGTTAGAGTGCCTGTAATTTTTACTCTATAAATTTTTTCAATTCTATATGAAGGATGCAATATTTTATTAGCTAATTCCCCATCATTTGTTAATATTATTAATCCTTCAGAATTATAATCTAATCTGCCTACAGGATAAATTTTAAAAGGAAAAGATGGCAAAAAATCAATAACTTTCTTTCTTCCTTTTTCATCTTTAAGAGAACAAATAACCCCTTGCGGCTTATTGAATAAAAAATACACTTTAGGGATAAATAAGTTTATTTTTTTACTATCTACTTCTATCACATCTCTATATGGATCCACTCTGAATCCTATTTGAGTTATAACCCTTCCATTTACTTTCACTCGCTGTTGTAAAATCAAAGATTCAGCTTCTCTTCTTGAAACTAATCCCGCATCAGCTATAGCTTTTTGTATCCGGACTGTTTTCATCTCTCTTTGCCTTTAAATCAAAATATTCGCTTATTTCATTAACTTTTGGTAAATCAGATAAATCCTTCATACCGAATTTAATCAAAAACTCTTTAGTAGTAGAATATAAAAACGGTCTTCCCAGACTTTTTTTCCTGCCTGAAATTTTTATTAAATTTTGTTCTAACAATGTTTTGATTGCATTAGCAGAATTCTTACCTCTTATATTAGAAATTTCAGCTGAAGTTATAGGCTGCTTATATGCTATAATGGCTAATGTTTCCAAAGCCTGATGAGTTAAATTTCTCTTTTTGTTTTCCTGAAACAATTTTTGAATTATCTCGCCATATTCTTCCCTAGTAGCTATTTGATACCCCCCCGCCACTTCTCTAATAAATATCCCCCTTTTGCTCTTATTATATTCTAAGATCAATTCATTGATCGCTTCATCTAATAAGCTTATATTCCCATTCAAAGCTAATATTCTCTTTAAATCTTCTTTGCTTATTGGCTTTGAACTAACAAACAATATTGCTTCAACTGTTCTTTTTAATTCTTCTAAATCCGGTTTTACAGCAATCATATTGCTCTATATAATATCATATTCTCTCATTTTTGTAAATATTACCTAAAGATGAGTGCAAAGCCCAAAAAAGGAAGTTAAGAAGTTAAGAAAATAATATATTCTTTGCGAACTTTGCGTGCTTTGCGTGAAAAAAATTATTTTAGTATGCTCGCAAAGATCACATCTATTTTATATTGGAACAATTGATGCCTTCTTTAAATATTCTTGCAGAAAAGATAAATCTATCGCTTGAAAAACATTCTCCCGTTGAAGTTCTTTAGGCAAGTGATCAAAGAACCTTCCAAAATTTATTAATTTGGATAAAGATTGATAATGTTTATTGATTGTTTTTACAATATCTTTTTCTTCTAAATAAAGCGGGAAGATTGTATATTTTGGTACATAGAAGCAAAAACCTTCTGCATCCCTAATTCTAATTTTATATTTCATAGAATATGCCTTGGCAAGAAGTTCACCATATAATTTTCCCATAAAATGAAAAATGATACAGGCATCTTCTGACTTATCTAACAGAAAGGCATTATCTGGGAATTCCTCATAATAAAATTTCCTAATATAATTAGCTTGTCTGAATGAAAGTAAAGCTCTTCCTGTAGGAAGGAATTTTTTAACTCTGTCAGTTTTTTCCAAAGAGCTTATGACATATCCAATGTCTCCATCAAGATCTAACAATTTCCATTTGCTTCCAGCAAAAAGAAAGGATTCACCCGGCATTAATTGTTGAATTGATATTTTCCCCAAAGGCTTATCTTCATTAATAATTCTTAGTTCAATAGCTTTCTCCTTGCTTACTCCAATATTGCTATGAATACTTGGAAGATTGCAGATATTTATAGCTTTTTCAGTAGGATAAATTATTTGATTAGCTATCT
>CAYREJ010000186.1:0-5449 GCA_964423235.1 uncultured Acidobacteriota bacterium
TATGTATATAATAAAGCATATAAGTAAGAAATTGTGGAACTCTCAACTCTATAAACTCTATAAACTCTAATATTTTTTATGCTATAATCTATTATTGGAGGAAAATCATGAATGAATCAAAAGAAAAGTTAAATACTTTTAAGCAGCTTATTGGTATTTTCTTTTATCCGACAAAAATTTTTTCAGATATTAATTCAGAGCCGAGGTGGTTTAATTTCTTTCTTATTTTAGCAGTTATATTATTAGTGCTAAATATACTCATATGGTATACTCCAAAGAGTGAGAATGCTCTCAAAGAAAAAATATATGAAAAAATGAAAGAAATAAGAGAGAAAGGGAGGGAATTGCCGGAAGATTTTATTGAGAAGCAAATTAAGTATACAAAGATACTTGCTCCAATTTCATCAGCACTAAGTCCTTTAATATTGTCTGCCATAATAGCAGGCATTATTTATTTTATTTCTTTCTTATTTTTAGATGGGAAATCTGGTTTCAAATTAAACTATATAATAGTTATGTATAGTATGGCGATTTTAGTTCTTTACTCATTGATTAATTCAATTTTAATGTTAATATGGGGAAAGGTTGATTTTACTGCATCATTGTTATTATTTTTCCCATCTCTTGATGAAAGTTCAGCAGCTTATTATTATTTAAAGCATTTTGATTTATTTTATCTTTGGCAGGCAATATTAATAGGTATTGGAATAAAAATTATAAACAAATGGGAGACTCAGCGTGGGACTATTCTTACTTTATCATTATTTATTTTAATGGTAGTAATTTTAGGATTTTTAAAACTTTAATTTAATTTCTGCGTTTATAAAGATTATAAAAAAAAATTCTAAAGGAGATAAGCGAATAAATGAAGCGAAAGAAAAAAATAATAGGAACGATTTTGGTAATTGTAGGAATAGTTATAATAATTGTTTTAAATTTAAGAGCAAGGAGTGGGAAGGCGCTAATTATAGAAAGTGAGGGTATAGAGAGGAAAGATTTAACATCGGTAGTTTCGGCGTCTGGGCAAGTGAAGGCAAAGAAGACAGTTAACATAACTGCTAATTCAATAGGAACAATAACAAAATTAGGTGTCAAAGAAGGGGATTATGTGAAGAAAGATCAATTTTTATTATTAATAGACCCGATTCCTTTACAAAAGCAATTAGATAGATTGAAGGCATCATTAAAATCAGCGCAAGCGGCTTATGAGATAGCGCAGACCAATTATGAGAAAGCGGAAAAAGATGCTAAAAGGATTGAGGAATTATATAAGAAGAATTTACAGTCCAAAGAAGAATATGAGCATGCGATGGCGGCATTGGAGGTAGCGAAGAAGGAATTGCAATCGGCGAAATTAAGGATAGAACAAGAGAGGGCTGCAATGGAAGCAGCCAGTCATGATCTAAAGAAAGTAACTATATTATCTCCAATAGATGGGCTTGTGACGAGGCTGAATGTAGAAGAAGGAGAGAATGTAATAATGGGAACTATGAATAATCCGGGAACTGTAATAATGACCATATCAGATATGTCGGTGGTAGAAATTGAATTAGAAGTAGATGAAACAGATGTTGTGGATGTAAGGATTGGTCAGGAAGCAAAAGTATCATTAGATGCCTTTCCGGATAAATCATTCAAAGGAGTAGTAACAGAAATAGGGAATAGTCCAATTCTAACTACAACAACATCAGCAACTACTCAAGCAGTTAATTTTAAAGTTGTAGTTCTTCTTAAAGACAAAATAGAAGGAGTAAGACCCGGTTTTTCAGCAACAGCTGATATATATACTGCAAGAAGGAAAAATGTTCTTGCAGTCCCTATTCAAGCATTAGTTTCGAGGGAAATGTTTGTAGATGAAAAAGGGGATATTTTACATAATGAAGAGAGAATGAAGAGCAATCCGGGTTCAAAAAAATATAAGAAAAAAGAATTAGAAGGCGTTTTTGTTATTAAAGATAATAAAGCAATATTTGTCCCTGAAAAAGTTGGGATAGCTGGTGAAAGTTATTTTGAGATTCTTTCAGGTTTAAAAGAGAAGGATGAAGTAATAACAGGACCATACAAAATTTTAAGAGAATTAAAAGATGGAGACAGAGTCAAGACAAAGGAGTTTAAGAGAGCTTTTTGATATGGAGATAATAAAGACGATAAATTTGACTAAAAAATATAAATTAGGGGCTTATGAAGTAACAGCTCTAAATGATGTAAGTATTACAATAAAGAAAAATGAATTTGTGGCGATAATGGGTCCATCAGGTTCAGGAAAATCTACCCTTATGAACTTATTAGGCTGTTTAGATACACCTTCAGAAGGAAAGTATTTTCTCAATGATGAAGATGTAAGCATTCTTGAAGAAGATGAATTAGCAGAAATAAGAAATAAAGAGATAGGATTTGTATTTCAGATGTTTAATTTAATGCCGAGATTAACAGCATTAGAGAATGTTGAATTGCCATTGATTTATGCGGGAGTCCCTTCTGAGGAGAGGAAAGAAAGAGCAAAGCAAGCATTGGAACAAGTAGACCTCTTGAAAAGAGCCAATCATAGATCAAATGAACTATCAGGCGGGGAAAGACAAAGAGTAGCAATTGCAAGAGCTTTAGTAAATAATCCTTCAATCATATTAGCTGATGAACCTACTGGAAATCTTGATTCAAAAGCAGGCAAAGAAATAATGTCTATTTTTTCAAAATTACACAGCCAGGGTCAAACTATCATCTTAGTAACACATGAGAAGGAAATTGCTGAATATGCGCAGAGGAAAATTTTATTAAAAGATGGCAAAGTTGAAACAGACACTTCCCTATAGTTTTTTATTGGAAAAAAATATTAAAGCCTATGCAAATTAAAGAAGGTATTATCATAGCTCTAACTGCATTATGGAATAATAAATTAAGGTCATTTTTTACGCTATTAGGGAACATAATAGCGGTAGCAGCCATAATCATAGTAGTAAGCTTATTGCAAGGAATGGATGCGAAAGTCACAGAGATTTTTACCAGTAGGGGTGCTGATATTTTCTATATTAGAAAATGGCAGCCGACTTTTACGCGCTGGGAAAGACTTAAAAGCCGCTATAATCCGAATTTAACATTAGAGGATGCACGCCAAATAAAGATAAAATGCCCATCTGTATTATATGTGGTAGCGGGTGCCAATGCTGATGAAAAAGTTAGATACAAAGATAGAGAAATAGAGAATGTTTGGATTTGGGCTCGTTCTTGGCAATATGCTTTTGTAGAAAATATGGAAATAGATACTGGCAGGCATTTTTCTCAATATGAAGATGAACATTCGCGCTTCGTAGCTATTATAGGTTCTGATATTAAAGATAAATTATTTAAAGGTGAGAATCCCATAAATAAATTTATTTATATTAAAGGGAAGAAATTCAAAATAATAGGGGTGGTTAAGAAACGAGGAATGCTATTAGGAAATAGTCAAGATGAATTCATTGCGATTCCGATGAGCGTATATTTGAAAGTTTTTGGATTGCATCGTTCCATTTATATGATAGTGAAACCGAAAGAGCCTTCATTACTTCAAAAAGCTATGGATGAAGCCACTATTGTAATGAGGATCAGGCATAAGTTAAAACCCAAACAAGAGAATGACTTCGGGATATTTACCTCTGACACCTTCATAAATTTATATCAGAACGCCACGCGTGGAATTTATTCAGCATTAGTAGGAGTTGTTGCTCTGGCACTTATCGTAGGTGGCGTAGTTATAATGAATATTATGCTAATGGTTGTAACAGAAAGAACCCACGAAATAGGAATAAGAAAAGCAATAGGAGCTAAAAATAAAGATATTCTCTGGCAATTTTTAGTAGAAAGCACAACTCTTTCTATGGTCGGTGGATTTATTGGAATATTACTTGGGATAATTTTGGCTATTATAATATCAAAAAGCCTTGATATGCCTTACATAATCAAATTATGGTCAATTTTTATAGCATTGCTTACCGTCTTTTGTGTAGGGATAATATTTGGTCTTTATCCGGCAAACAAAGCATCTAAACTCAATCCAGTAGAAGCATTAAGATATGAATAAAAAAAGAAAAATATCATCCTTCGCTTTATTATACGAAACAATAATTTTAGCAATTGATAGTTTATGGTCTCACAAACTTCGCTCTTTCCTTACTTTATTAGGCATAGTGATAGGAATAATGGCAGTAGTAGGGATGACATCCTTACTCCGAGGTTTAGATCAAATGATGACCAGCGAAGTTAGGATGCTTAATCCGAGCGCTATCTTCGTAATGAAATTTGGTGGCAGAATCATCTCTTCGCATAAAGAATTTATGCGCCTTATGAACAGACCCAATTTAACCGTTGAAGATGCAAAAGCAATTCTGCAGCATTGTAAATCAGTCAAGAAAGTAGATATAATGAGAGGCGGCGGCTTTCCTCCAAAAATATTCAATTTGAAATATAAAAATAATGTTAGCGAAAATATAGAAATATTCGGCACATCAGAGTACTACCCCGAATTAGGCTCTGTTGAATTAGATAAAGGAAGGTTTTTTACAGAAGCAGAAGTGAACCATCGTCGGAATGTAATAGTTTTAGGATACACGCCTGCACAAGGTTTATTTAAATGGACTGATCCAATAGGAAAAGAAATAAAGGTCGGTAATCAAAAATTTACTATCATCGGAACTTTTGCTAAAAGACTTGAGGGAGGCTTAGATGTCGGAGCTGATGATTATGCAATTATTCCTCATACCACTTTTAGGAAATATTACACTGATGAAGAAGATAGCATTATTATTGCTGTGTTGCCTTTGAATGAAAATCTTGCTGAGCAAGCCAGAGATGAAGTCATATCTGTTCTTCGCTATCGGCATAATCTCAAATCATGGCAAGAAAATGATTTTGATATATTGACGAAAGATTCTATGATGGAACTTTGGCAAGATATAACAAGAGCTATTTTTTTTGGTTTAATTGGTATCTCTTCAGTGGCTCTTTTAGTAGGTGGAGTCGGTGTAATGGCAATTATGATGGTTTCTGTTTCTGAAAGGGTAAGAGAGATAGGAATCAGAAAAGCAATCGGAGCAAAAAATAAAGACATTCTTATGCAATTTTTGCTTGAAGCAATTATTATAACAAGTTTAGGAGGAATTTTGGGAATAATAATAGGGATAGTGGCGGCGGCTGGGATTTCAGCTGCTATAAAATTACCTTTATCAATCCCGTGGTGGTCTTTCGTTATTGGTGTAACTTTTTCTGCATTAGTAGGACTTTTCTCAGGCATCTATCCAGCTTATCGGGCTGCTATCTTAGACCCCATTGAAGCACTGAGATATGAATAAGAGTTTATAGAGTTTGTAGAGTTTATAGAGTTTATAGAGTTCCTCAATCTCTTACCTTTTTACCATCAGCTTTAGAATATTGGTGGAACTCTATAAACTCTCAACTTTCCCAATCCCTAATTCCT
>CAYREJ010000187.1:0-5430 GCA_964423235.1 uncultured Acidobacteriota bacterium
CACAAGATTATCACAAGATTTACACAAGATATTAGCCACAGAAGGACACAGAATAACACAGAAATAAGAAATTCTGTGTTCTTCTGTGAAATTCTGTGGCTGAAATCCTGTGATAATCTGTGTAATCTCGTGGTTTATTTTCACAAGCGGGGATGAAAATATCTATGATTTTTACACAGGCAGGAATGCCTGTGCTAGTTGTCTTGACAAATTCTATAAAAGGAATATACTTATAGGGAGTATAACTATTGAGGTGATATATGATGCAAAATTATAAAAAAGGATGCTTAGACAAAGAAAGAAAAAAAATATTACTACAGCGATTTAATAAAATAGAAGGACAAATCAAAGGTCTCAAAGCTATGATAGAAGACGATAGATACTGCGTAGATATTTTGCAGCAAATATCTTCTGTTCACGAAGCTTTGAGAAGCGCTGGAAAAATACTGATGCAGAATTATTTAGAGATCTGCGCTACAAATGCTTTATTATCAAAGAAAAAGGAGAAACAAGAAGAAATTTATAATGAATTAATGGATATAATTTATAAATTTGCAAAATAAAAAAGGAGTTTAAAGATGAAAGCTAAGAATTTAGGTATATTTTCGGCTTTATTTGCTTCAGCCTGTTGTGCGGGACCATTGATATTAGTATTTTTGGGATTAGGTAGTTTAGGAATTGGAGCGGCATTGAGCAGATATCATTATATATTTTTGAGTGGTGGCAGCATATTGCTTATTTTAGCCTGGAGTTATTACTTAAAGGAATTAAAGAGATGCAGAGCAAATAATTGCGAATTAGAGAATAAAAGGGGGACGCTATTAACATTGATATTAGCGACGATTATAGTAGGATCATTTGCAATTTTGAATTTATATTCGCATATAAGGGAAGGTAGTAGATTTATTTCATCTGCAAGGAGCGATTTAAAGACAGTGGTGATACCGGTGAAAGGAATGACTTGTTTTAGTTGCGAGATAGCAGTTTCGTCTGCGCTGAAGAAAGCGGATGGAGTAATAAAAGCGGAGGCATCAGTTCGGGATCAATCTGCCAGAGTTGTATATGATCCTTCAAAAGTGAACATAAAGGAATTAGTTGAGGCAATAAACAAGACCGGATACAAGGCAGCAATGCCTAAATAGGATAAGATTAAAGAAAGGAGATGATGGCATATGAAGAAATGGATGATAAGACCAGTGGCACACTGCAAAGAAGGGTGCTATAAGTAGCCCTGGGCAAGGCACAAAACTGCCCTCCTGAGGTTCAGGAAAAATTGAAAATTTTAGATAGGAAATGTTTATTATGGCTGAAAAAGAACCAAAAAGGAATGAAGCAGTAGAATTTTCATTATGTCCGATATGCGGTGCTTGTCCGACTGTAAAATTTGAAGGGGAAAAAGTGATAATCTTAGATGATTTTGGTGGAAGAGTAGTTCTCAAAATAGAGGAAGCGATCGAGCTTGCTAAAAAATAGGGCAAATAAGTGGAATAAGATAGCAGGAAAAAAAGAAACAAAAAGAATATCTTCGTGCCTTGAGCGTCAATAGACAGCAAAAGGCACGAAGGTATTTATATCATCAATTAATAGATAAAGGAATAATATAATGATGAATGAGAATAACATATATGATTTAATAATTTTAGGAGGGGGAGCGGCGGGGTTTGCAGCGGCAATCAAATCAAATGAATTGGGAGCAAAGTCATTGATGGTAAATGCAGGTCTTCCGATAGGAGGGACATGCGTGAATGTTGGTTGTGTTCCTTCCAAGAAATTATTATGGGCTGGAGAGATTTTACATAATTTAAATAATCATAGGATACCTGGGATAGAAGCAGAGATAAAAGATTTTGATTTTTCTAAAATAATTCAAGATGAGGTTAATCTTGTAGAAAGGATGAGAGATGAGAAATATCAAAAAGTGCTATTAAATCTAAAGTGGGTGAAATTTGAAGAGGGGGAAGCACATTTTATTTCGGAAGATGAGATAGATGTAGGAGGGAAGAGATACAAGGGGAAGAAATTTATAATAGCGACTGGTTCTACCACATCAATACCACCAATTAATGGATTAAAGGAGACAGGCTTTATCACGCATATTGAAGCATTGAGAATGAAGGAACTTCCGAAGGAGCTTTTGATTATAGGAGCCGGACCGATGGGGCTGGAGTTTGGGCAGATGTTTGCTCGTTTTGGTGCCAGAGTAAATATTCTTGAGATATTGCCTACCATTTTTAAGCCTGGGGAGGCGAATCTTGTTAAGCAGCTTGAAGCTATTTTGAATAGAGAAGGGATAAATATAAAGACGGGTGTCAGAGTTGTTGGAGCATATAAAGAGAAAGGGAAGAAGGTATTAAGCTACAAGGTGTTAGAGGGTAAGAGTGAGAAAGAGGAGCGAATATATGGAGATGAGATACTTTTGGCAACTGGTAAAACTCCAAATACTGATGGTCTTCAGCTTGAAAAAGCAAAGGTTAATGTTGATAGGAGAAAAGCAGTCATTGTAAATGAATTTTTGCAAACATCCAATGAAGGTATATATGCGGCGGGGGATGTTGCAAATCTTCCTTTGAGGTTGGAGACGACTGCCGGTAGAGAGGGAAGCATAGCGGTAGAAAATGCTCTTGAAGGGAATAGGAAAAGGATTGATTATAATGAAGTTCCATATGCTATATTTACTGATCCTTCATTAGCGGGAGTTGGTTTAACGGAAGAGGATATGATGAATAGATATGGAGTATGTTCTTGTCGGACATTGCAATTCAAGGACTTGCCAAAGGCAATAATTAAGAATAGGACGGAAGGTGCAGTAAAATTAGTTATTCATCCGGATACTGCACAGATACTCGGAGTTCACATTCTTGCACCGGATGCTGGGGATTTAATAGCTGAAGGGATGTTAATTATAAGGAATAAGATGACAATATATGATGTAATAGATACGCTACCGGTATTTCCGACATTTTCTGAAGCAATTAAGCTATGTGCACTTTCATTCATAAAGAATGTATCAGAATTATCGTGCTGTGTGTGAAGGAGGTGAATGGATCAATGAGGAAAGAGGAAATTGTTAGCTCTTTTGTGATAGAATTAATAATTTGAAAAGAGAATGATTAATAAAAAAAATGGAATAGCTATTATTAGCCTTTTTGTAATCTTTGCAATTTTAATTTTTGCGAAATTTAATTACATTTTAATTCCGAGGAAAATAAGCGTTACAAAGGATTTAACTCCTTCCATTATAAAAATAGAAAATAATCATTTTAGATTTTCAAGTAAGGATAATTTGGAGGATTTTGTTTTTGGATGGCACAAAGCGAGAATGAATGATATAGAAATTAGATATCCGGGAGCAGCTATAAAATTATATTTTCATAAGAGAGCTGGTAGATGGTTTCTAATAAAAATTCATAATTTAATTTCTGTGAAAGATTGTTTGCATATATGGTTCAATAATAATCCTGTTGACATTTCAAGGGTATATTTCAATAAAATAGCAAACGTGTTTATTCCTGAATTTTTTCAGCGAGAGGGTTTTAATTATCTTTATATAAGCATATCAGATGAGAAGGCGAGGATTCTTCTATCTGGCATAGATATAATCAATCAGGACAAATTTATAAGAGGCAAAAAGGATTTAGGGGAAGATGATTATTCTTTTTCCTTTTTAAGGGATGGGGATACAGTTTGGGTTGCAGGGAATGGTGAAATAAATTATTACATAAGGGTTCCGGAGGGATCGTATTTAGAATATTATGTAGGTTATAGGAATAATTTGAAAGCAGCGGGAGATGATTTTGTAGATTTAGTGATAGGGGTAGAGGCGGATGGAATTTCAAAGCATTTTTCCCGTAAGTTGAGTATAAAGAGAGAAAAAGAAGAGGAGTGGGAAAGACATGTAGAAAGCTTGCGGGGATTCAGGAACAAAATAATAAGATTACAGATAAGCATCAATGGAATAAAAGAAAGAAATTTAGGAAAAGTAGCGATAGGATTAAAGATTTGGTTAAGGGGAAAAGATTATGATGAGCCGGAGAAGAAAAGAGAAAAGGGGCATTTAAATGTAATATTAATAGTAATAGATGCGGCGTCAGCTTCTCATTTTAGTTGTTATGGTTATCCAGTAAGGACTACGCCAAATATAGATGAATTTAGTAGGAAGAGTTTTTTGTTTACAAATGCATATACGACTTCAGTTTCTACAAGAGGTTCAACTTCATCATTATTTACTTCATTATATCCATCATCGCATAATATTTTAAATTTGTTACATAAGCTACCCGAGGCTGCTACGACATTAGCAGAAATGTTTCAACAAAATGGTTATGAAACAGCAATGTTTACAGCTAATGGGAATGCTTCAGAACAAAGCGGAATGCGGCAAGGTTTTAAGGAATATAGGGAGATGTTCGGATTTCCTCCTGAAAAAGTGTCAGAGGAAATTATAAAATGGTTGAGGAAAAAAGGGGATAAGCATTTTTTCTTGTATGCTCATTATCGTCAACCGCATGCTCCTTTTGATGCTCCTTTTGAATTAAGGAATAAGTTTAATAAATCTGGGTTAGCGACTTTAAAAAGTAATTCTGAATTAATAGATGGTATTTATAAAGGGACGATAATTCCGGATAAAAAAGAATTAGCTTATTTCATATCGCAGTATGATGCTAATTTGAATTATGTGGATCAAGCGATTGGAAAGCTATTGAACTTTATCTTTGAGAATAAATTAAAGGAAGAAACAGTTATAATCCTAACTTCTGATCATGGAGAAGCTATGGGAGAGCATAAAGGAATGTTTGGGCATGGATGGAATGTAAATAAAGAAACTATATGGATTCCATTGATAGTATGGATTCCCTTTAATGGTAAGAATAAACGGATTGATGAATTAATTGAAAATATTGATATAGCTCCTACATTAACTGATTTGCTAAATTTTAAAGGAAGCTTGAAGATTGCACAAGGAAAATCTTTTGCTTCTTGTTTTTATTATTCGAAATGCAAAACTAAGGATGAGATTTTTTCTGATTCTTCATATCAAAAATATTATTCAGTTATTAGCAAAGATTTTCATATGATTTATGATAAAGAAGAGAAGAATTTGGAGCTTTATAATCTTTTTGAGGATGCAGGAGAGCTTCATAATGTTGCTGATAAATATCCAATAGCGGCTGCTTATTTCAAAGATAAGCTATTAAGATATTTGAAAACTAATAATAGATTAAAATACACTTTATATAGGAGCTGGAATAGAGAAAAATTTGAACCATCGCCGGAAGTAATTGAGGATCTAAAGGCTTTAGGCTATATTAAATGAATAGATTTAGTATAGGTTATGGGTTATAGGTTATGGGTGATAGGTGATGGGTCATGGGTGATAGGTTATAAGCGATATGGTTAAAAAAGAAACCACAGGATTACACAGGATTAGCA
>CAYREJ010000188.1:0-5422 GCA_964423235.1 uncultured Acidobacteriota bacterium
AATTGAATAAGGCAAAGTTAGAAATGCGTTTAGAAAGATAGCGTAAGATTGGGAATTGGGAATTAGGAATTGGATATTGGATAATCGGTTAGAGGCTGTGTCATAACCTCTTTTTTTGGCATCTTTAAATATAGTATGTATAATTGCAATTTATTAGCATCTATATATTGTTAGTGAAAATATTAGTTTGTGGATTGCGACACAGCTCCGTTATTTTTCTCAAAAATTATTACTTTGAGCTCCCTGATGCTATTTATAATTTTTATTTATTAACCACAAAGGACGCAAAGTTTTTAACTCTATCATATAATTTTTCTTTAAATCCTTTGTGCTGTTTGTGGTTTATAATTTTTTTGCCAATGCCTTTGCTTTTAGAATTTGGAAAAACTGACAAGTTACGATCTTGGAGATTAAGGATAGGAGATTGCTATTGTTGGACTGAATATTGGAGATGATATATAGACTATCTTAGATATTTGATTCCTAATTCCTAATTCCTAATTCCCAATTCCTAATCTCTAATCCCTAATTAGCAACTATTCCCCTCTTTTTTACGATAACTCTATATGATGATTTAACTCTTTGAATGAGGTGAAATTATGCATTGGGATGAATTGATAGGAGAAATATTAATCCAATTAAATTCCAATAATGAGAAGTGCATAAAAAAAATCTCAGAAAATTTATTAATAATCTTATCAAAAGAAAGGCAATTTTCTTCAATTGGAGTAGTAATCAAGAACAATGTAATAAAATGCGAAGCTATTTACATTGAAGATGGCAAAATTAATTATGAACTTCCAAAAGGCGGATTAAAGAGATTACTATTAGATTATATTCTCAGTGAAGAATCATTTTGTTTCAAAATATACACTATTTCAAATTTATTTATCATGCCTATTAATTTTAATAATAAAAATTATGGCTTTATCTGGTTTGAAAAAGATAAAGAAGCTTGTGGTTTCTTTGAAGATGAAATAGCATCAATTTATAAGATAACTTTTATAATAGCTTGGTTATTTTACACAATTACAAAGGATTATCCATCAAAATATAATTACAGCGCTACAAAAAAAGAAGAGGTTTCAAATTTTGATGAATTAATATTTAAGAGTCAAATTATGCAAAATATTGAAGAAAGTTTCTTATTTAGCAAAATATGATTTACCTGTATTAATAACAGGAGAAACGGGCACAGGCAAAGATGAAATAGCTAAAATAATTCATAAATTATCTAAATATAATAAAGGTTCTTTCGTAACAGTTAATTGTGGAGCTATTCCGGAGACATTATTTGAAAGCGAATTATTTGGACATAAAAAGGGAGCTTTTACAACAGCAGTTTCTGACAAAGCAGGTTTAATAAAAGAAGCTAATGGGGGAACCATTTTCTTTGATGAGATAGGAGATCTTAGTTTAGCAAATCAAGTAAAATTGTTGAGAGTTATTGAAAACAAAGAATTCAGAGCGATTGGTGAGAATAAATTAGAAAAAGCGAATGCAAGATTCATTTTTGCTACGAATAAAGATTTAGACAAAATGATAAAAAAGGGAACTTTTAGAGAAGATTTATACTTTAGAATAAGTGCAGCTCATATTCATCTTCCACCTCTTCGGGATAGAATTGAAGATATTCCTGTTCTTTTTGATAAATTCCTTTATAAATTCTCTAAAGAATTAGGAATAACAAAACCAATGATTAAAGAATCCCTTTATGAATTTATTAAAGCATATCCTTGGTATGGAAATATAAGAGAATTAGCTAATATAACTAAAGAAATTCTTCTTTGGCATAATAATTCTGATTATGTAGATATAAATGATTTGCCGGAGAGATATATTAATTATTCAAAAGATAATATAATTCATTTTAATACATCGCTTAGAGAAGCAAAAAACAAATTCACAAAGGATTATGTAATGAAGATAATGCAGCAATGCCAATATAATAAAACAAAGGCTTCTAAAGCATTAAGAATAAGTAAATGGGGCTTAATAAAACTATTAAGACGCTTAGAAATAGCGTAAGAGAAATGAAGTCAAATGAAAGGGAACACAGCGCAGGTACTGGCACAATTTGTTACCTTTATTTTTCCGCTTCCTTCACTCCCTCAATAAATTTCTCAGCGCTCTTAAGCAGATCCACCATCTCAGTGAGTTCGCCTTTGCTAATTCTATAATACTCATGGGAGATCAGGTTTCTCAGGAAAATCAGCCTTTTTATGCTTTCAAAGATTTCCTTGTCAATTATTTTGTGATTATACAACAACTGAAAAATCTCTCTATAGGTTGATGGAAATCCAAGCTTTCTTTCCGTAACCAACCATTCGCCTATCTCTATCAATGCATTAACAGATTGAAGGCATTCCATTGCCAATGTATTATAGATAAAATAATCAGAAATATCCTTTTCTGCTACAACCCTTGCATTCTTTGAATGGTTTTCAAATCTCATAATGATGTCAACTATTCTCATGCTAGAACCCTCCGTTTAACTCTTTCATACATTTCGGACATTTCTATGTATTCAACTAGTACCATCCTTTTTATCTCAAGAAGAGCTTTTTCATCTCTGCAAAAAACCTCTTTTCCATACTTTAGAACTTCAAACTGGATATGTAATGGAAGGCGATGGAAAAGTACAACATCTAGACTCTTTGAATACATACTTCCTATTTCAGCTTCAATCTGCTTATCCACTCTTCTAAGAACAACTGCAATATCAATATCAGAAATCTCCTTTGCTTTATTTTTTGCATAGGAACCAAAGAGGATAATAGCCAAGACCTCTGGAAATTCCTTAATCTTTTCTATAAGACTATGTTTTTTCTTATTCATTTTCATTTTTCTCTCCCACTTTTAAGCTTCTGCTTTGTGCTTTTCTCTTAACTTTTATTTCTTGCTTCCAACTACATAATTTTTTATAAGTTTTTATTTTACTGCTATGCAAGAATTTCTAAATCCTTAGCATATGTAGCTTTTTCAAAATTTGCAATTTCATTATAGACAAAAAGCTGTCATCCTTCAACAGCTTGTATAAAATATTAGAGTTTATAGAGTTTGTTGAGTTTATAGAGTTGAGAGTTCCACAATTTTTTACCATTTTATATTAGGGAATACATAATTGTGGAACTCTATAAACTCTCAACTCTATAAATTTTACAATTTTATAATATATTGCGGTAATAATAAAAATCGATAATTCCTTAAAATAAATCCTATTACTATTAGATAGTCAGAGTTTGTGGAACTCTATAAACTCTCAACTCTATAAACTCTATAAACTCACATTCACAGTTATTTGCATATTTCTTTATTTCTGTTATATTATTCAATTAATATTTTATGATCTTGTTTCTATTATTTGTTCTTTTAATTTATGGCTCCTTTCATTATTATGTTTTCTTAAAAGCAAAAAATGCTTTTTCATTAAATTTCCCATTCAATATTTTATGCGCAATTCTTTTATTAATTCTAATGTTCTCACCTTTCCTTCTCAGGATGTTTGAGAAGAAGGGATTACATATCTTAGCTCTTATTACTGCTTACGCTGGTTATGTATGGATGGGTATATTATTCTTATTTATGGTTATTTCTTTTCTAATTGAAGCATATAAACTTATAGGAACGCTAATTACTTTCCTATTAAAAAAGAATATCTATTTAATAATACCCTCAGCAAAATTATCTTTTCTTTTGCCTTTATTCCTATCAATCTTAATTTCAATTTATGGATATTATGAAGCAAAAAATATAAGATTAGAGAGAAAAGAGATTTATTCATCAAAGATTCCCGCTTCCGATAAGCCCTTTAGAATTGTTCAGATCTCAGACATTCATATCGGCTTAATTATGAATAAAGAGAGGATAAGAAAGATTATAAATATTATCAAAACTGCCGAGCCAGATATTTTAGTATGCACAGGCGATCTAATTGATGCGGATGAAGATAAAATTGATGATTATGTTTCTCTCTTTAATGAAATCAATCCCAAATATGGTAAATTTGCAGTTACGGGAAACCACGAATTTTATTTTGGAATAGAAAAAGCTACGCATTTCATTAAAAAATCAGGCTTCCAACTACTTCAAGGAAATTTATTTAAATTAAATGATTGGCTTATTATAACTGGAGAAGATGATCCTGCCATTAAATACTTTAACCCAAATTATAATAAATTGAATTTACAAGATTTATCTGAAGCTATCAAAAAGAATTTTATTATTTTATTAAAGCATAGACCAATTATAGATAATCCTTCTGAAGAGTATTTCGATCTTCAATTGTCAGGACATACTCATAAAGGACAAATTTTTCCTTTCAATTTATTTACAAAAATTTTATTCCCTTTGTCAGGCGGTCAACTTCATAAGCTAAAGAATTCTTATTTATATGTAAGCAGAGGGACAGGATTTTGGGGACCACCGATTCGTTTTCTCGCTTCCCCGGAAATAACCTTAATAGAATTGAAAAAAAGATGAAACGCGATTCACCGATTTACCCATTCTGACCACCTCATACTTATTCCTATAATAGCCGGTATCACTGACCCAATGAAAAATATCAGCAAAGAAGCATTAAAGCTGGCTCGAGCACTAATACTAAAATTCCCTAATAAATATATTGCCGCTGTTTCTCTGGCACCTAATCCGGAAATACTTATTGGGATCACTGCCGCTATCAAAATTATAGGAAATATCAATAAAGAATGTGAAAAGCTTAATCTCTCAAAAGAATTTATTATAAAATGAAATGCTACTATATCAAAAAATAAAGATAATCCGGATAAAAATGTGTAAATTAAAAAATTTGATAGAGTAATTTTACCCAGATCAAAAATTAACTCTCTCTTTGAAAATTTAAAAATTAATTTTTTAATTATGAGGATGTATTGTTGTCTTAGGGAAAAAATAACAACTGATATTAAGAAAATTGTTATGCACAAGATAGCAATAGTTTTATAATGAAGCAAATAAGCTCCAATTGATGATATAAGAAATATAACGATAAATTCAGTGATTTTATCGATAATGAACAATTCAGCTAATGCAATTTTAGACAGGTTCTTAATTACTGTTATTCTAAAAAATTCGCCGATTTTACCTGGGGTCAAAAGAGCAGGTCCTAACCCAAATAAATAAGAAATTAAAGAATCTTTATATGTGATGTTGGAATGAAGACTCAAATTTATTAAGAGCTGCCATTTAATCGCTTTAATTAAAATTACTATGGCAGTGGCTGCAAATGCAAAAAATAATAAATTCGCATTTATTTTCCCCCATGCAAAGATAAGATCTTTTAAATTGATTTTGAACTTAAAAATAAAAAATAGAAATATAAGTGATATAAGGATTTTAGCGATAAGTAATGATTTTGATGATGCTTTAGCCAATTATATTTTTATTTATAAAGAATATTTTT
>CAYREJ010000189.1:0-5399 GCA_964423235.1 uncultured Acidobacteriota bacterium
TAGGAAGATAGGAGGTTAAAAAGATAGGAAGTTAGGAGGTTAAGAAATTAAGGAAAGAAAATAATCTTTGCGTGCTTTGCGTTCTTTGCGTGAAATAATTATTTGAATGCTCACGCAAAGAACGCAAAGGGCGCAAAGTGAAGCAAAAGAATATAAGGAATAAATTGAATAAGGGACCCTCAAAGCAATATTTTTGCAGAAAACTTACCAATTACGATTAAAAATTTTTTTAATGAAGGATTACTAAATTGCTTCTTGAGATATAATGATGGTTAGAATTATATATAAAATTAGTAAAAATGATAAAAAAGCATAAGTGAAATTCTTTTCTCTCACTAATCTTAAAAATAAATAAAATAATCCGATAAGAGGCATAGATAAAAATAACAATATAGATGCTTCAGAAAAGAAATGGAAAAGATTTGTTTTATTCCATTGCAAAGCAAAAAAAGTAGGAAAAGTAAATTTATCTATTTTTAATAAGACTTTTAATTTAAGAAGGAGAGAGAGTAGAAGGAAAGCTATGCCAATATAATTTAAAATTCTTATTAATTTAGTATAGGGCAATATAATTGATTCAGTAATCCTTTTTTTAATCATTTTATTCCAGTAATCATTCTTATAGCAGCTAAAGTTAGAATTAAAGCAATTAATTTTGATTGCCATTTAGCTTTGATAGTAATGCCTATATGAGAACCGGTTAAGCTTCCGAACATAACTCCCAAAGAAATTAATACTGCTAATTCTAAATATATATCTTTTCTCAAATAAAAAACCCAGGCGCTTGAAGCGCTTGTAATAAATATCATAAAAGAACTTGTAGCAACAGCAACTTTAACAGGAACTTTCATAATTAAGCACATCAAAGGTATTTTGAATATTCCACCTCCTACTCCAAGCATTCCGGAAAAAAGCCCTGCCAAGAAAGATGAAAGTTGACCTATTGTTTTATTTTCTATTTTATAAAGAGGAGAAAGATTTCTTATTTTTATCTCAGCTAAGCTAATATTTGATGAGAAAGCCATTTGGAAAGCAGCGAAGAATAAAATAATGCTAAAAATAAATTCTAAGATTTTAGCATTCAAGAATCCGGATAGAAAGGCACCGCTGATAGCGCCTAAAACAGTTGATTGTTCTAAAAATAATCCTAATGCGAAATCAGTCAATCCTTTCTTAGCATAAGATACGGAAGAGAAACTTGTGTTAACAACGATAGCAATTAAACTAACTCCAATAGCTTTATGTATAGGAATATGAAAAAAAATTGTTAAAATCGGGATAATGATTATTCCACCACCTAAACCAGTAAGAGAACCAAATAAACCTGCAGCAAAGCCTAAAAGAATGAATATCATTTTTGAATTATATATCAAATTTATTTTACAAGCTATATTATGCTTAATAAGGGTAATAGGTTATAGGTCATAGGTTATAGGTCATAGATTATAGGTTATAGGTTATAGGTATTGAAAATCTTTAAATCCTAAATAGGAATTAGGGATCGGGAATTAGGGCTTAGATTGCAATTGGTCAGTTTTCTCCAAAGAACTAATCAAAATGGTTATCATTCTTCATAAAAACAATATCGCTTAAAATTAAACCACGAGATTAACACAAGATTTTCTTTTTCTGTGTTAATCTGTGTTAATCGCCTGAAAAAAATCTTGTGATAATCTTTTGATTTAATATTTTTGTTTGCTTTTGAAGAAAAATGACCAGTTGCGCTATCAAGTCTTGACTTTAAAAAGAGTTAATATATAATTCTAAAGTATGATAACAAAAAAGATAGCTTCTTATTTTAGCATAATAATTATAAGTTTTTCTTTATCCTTTATTTTTCATGTTCATAATCAAAATGATTTATATTCAAGCATTAATAAAAATTATAGTAAATCAAATTTTAAAAATAATAAGAACTCATCCACTGCTTACCCAAACAGATTTTCTAAAGTATCCCTCTTAAAATATTGTATTATATGCTTAATGAATTCTAATTTCTTTTACTTATCAAAATTTTCAGCCTTACTATCATTGATAATCCCCCATTATTATCTTAATATAAGTATTATTTTACTGCCCATTATTTCATTCATTGATTTAAAATTTTCTCGTTCACCCCCATTATTCTCTTAAAAGTAATTATTCATATTTTAGAATTACTTTTAGGAGGATTTTATGAAATCCCTTTTTATCATAATATTTTTAATAATTTTTATATCTAATTTATTAGCCCAAGATAATAATCAGCAAGAAATAGAAGAGTTGAAAAGTATAATTAATGAATTAAAAGAAAGAATAGCGAATTTAGAAAAAGAAATGAAAGAATTAAAGGAGGCAAAAGCAGCCTCGGAGAAAGAGGAGGAATTAAAGAGATTAATGGAAGAAGCAGATAAGCAGATAGGAGGCAAAGAGGGCAAAGAAGAAACCAAACCGATAAAGGAAAGAGAATTTTATTCTTATTCAAAGAGTTTGCAGGCTTTAAATCCGGAAATAAGCGTAACAGGGGATGTTTTAGCTCAAGGGACATCAGAGAATAATAGTCTTTTTAATGCAAGGGAATTTGAATTTTCTTTCATAAGTATGTTGGACCCATATGCGCAAATGAAAATTTTTATGAATGTGGATAATTTGAAAAAGGTAGAATTGGAAGAAGCTTATATAGAATGGTTAACCTTTCCTGGGGGTCTTCGGTTGTTGGTTGGTAAAAAGCAACAGCAATTTGGAAATTTGAATAGGTGGCATACTCACGCTTTGCCGCAAGTAGATTTGCCTTTAGCAATAAGATATCTTTTTGGAGATGAAGGCTTAAGACAAACTGGGGTTTTTATAGATTGGCTGTTTCCAAAAGGATGGGCAAAAACAAATGAATTAATGATTGAAATTACTAAAGGAGATAATGAAATAAATTTTGGTGGGAATAATTTTAGGAAGCCTGCTGTTCTTGCTCATTTAGTTAATTATTGGGATATAAGCAGAAATACTTATTTTGAATTTGATATTTCAGCTATGTTCGGTTATCGTCAAGCAGAACCTTATTTAAAAACTAAATTAATAAATATTTCTCCTGTTATAAGTTGGACGCCTACTAATGCAGCCAGATTTAAATCCATAGAATGGAGAAGCGAATTTATTTATTCTTCTCATCAGTATCCGGAGAAAGATATTAACTCTTTCAGTTTCTTTTCTTATTTCTTTTATCAGTGGTCTCTGAGGATGTCAGCAGGTTTGAGATACGATTATGTGGAAGATCCCTTTGAATATGATCATAAACTGTGGTCAATATCTCCTTTTATAGATTTTTGGCAAAGCGAATGGGTGAGGTTGCGTGCCCAATACTCTTATCTGCGAGATACCACATTTGATAAAAATAATCACTCCATAATTTTACAATTTACTTGGTCAGCCGGTCCTCATAAACATGAGAAATATTAAAAAAAAGGAGTTAGGATTATGAAAAAAATATTTATTTTTTTTCTTATAATTATTTTTCCTTTGTTAGCGAATGCAAAAGGAAAGATTATGGTGGTTGCTACTCTTTCATCTTATGCTGATATTGCAAAATATATTGCAAAAGATAAAGCAGAGATTAGGTTTATTGCGAATGGAGATGAAGATCCTCATTTTGTTAAACCAAAACCAAGTTTTGCCCTTATGTTAAAGAAAGCGGATTTATTTATTTCTACTGGATTAGATTTGGAATTATGGGAACCGGCACTATTGGATAAGGCAGCTAATAAGAACATACTTTCAGGTGCCAGAGGATATGTTTCTGCGTCAGCTGGAATACAGCTATTAGAGGTTCCTAAGAATCCATCTCGTGCTGCTGGAGATATACATATATTTGGGAACCCTCATATTTATACATCTCCGATCAATGCAAAGAAGATAGCAGAAAATATAACAAGTGGTTTAATTAAATTAGACCCTTCTAATGAAGAATTTTATTTGAAGAATTTAGAAGATTTTAAAAAAGAGATAGATTATCATTTATTTGGTGAGGAGCTGGTTAAAATATTTGGCGGTGAGAGATTAACAAGATTAGCTCAAGCCAATAAATTAATTGAATTTTTAAAAGATAATACTTATGAAGGGAAGCCTCTGTATTCAAAATTGGGAGGATGGTTTAAAAAAGCAGAAAAATTGAATGGCTTAAAGATAATTGGGTATCACAAGGATTGGATTTATTTTGCTTCACTTTTTGGAATGCAGATTATTGATTATGTTGAGCCGAAGCCGGGAATACCCCCCACTGCTCGTCATGTAGAAGAGGTAATTAATGAAATTAAGCAGCAGAATATTAAAATTATAGTTATGGCTAATTATTATCCTCTTCAGCAAGCAAAAGCGATAAATGAAAAAACTTCTGCAAAGGTAGTAGTGATTCCTTTGGGTGTGTATGGAACAAAAGAAGCTGATAATTATTTCCATTTAATTGATTTATGGATAGATAAAATAAACAAAGCCTTAGAAGAATAAAATTAAAGGAGGTAATATGCAAGCTTTAATTTTTTTAATGCCTGCTTTGGTGGCGAGCATTTTTATATCAGGTATTTTAGCTTATTTAGGCATCCATGTGATTATTAGAAAAATTATTTTTGTAGACTTGGCGTTGGCACAGATTGCAGCTTTAGGAAGCATCGTAGCTTTTTTCTATAATTACCATCCGGAGACCATACAATCCCATTTATTTTCTTTCCTTTTTACAATATTGGGCGCATTTCTTTTTGCAATCACAAAAACCAAAAAGGAGGAACTTCCTCAAGAGGCTATTATAGGATTGACTTTTGCCGCATCTTCAGCAGCTTCAATATTAGTAGCAGATAAAGCCCCAGAAGGAGCTGAACATATCAAAGAAATTTTAGCCGGAACTTTAGTATGGATAACTTGGAATGGAGTTTATAAAATTATCATTGCTTGTCTTATTGTCGGCTTCATTCATTTTATTTTCCGGAGGAAATTTATTTCTCTTTCTACTAATCAGATTCCTAATAATAAGCTGTTATCTATAAGAGCTTTATGGGATTTTTTCTTTTATCTTATTTTTGGTTTAATGATTACTTCAATAGTTAATACGGCTGGGATATTAATGATATTTTCTTATTTAGTTGCTCCTGCTTTAATTGGGATTATGCTGACTTCAGATTGGCTATATCGGTTTTTAATAGGATGGCTTTCCGCAATCTTAGGTAGTGTAATTGGATTATGGATATCCTATGTTTATGATTTTCCGACAGGTCCTGCAATAGTGGTATCTTTGAGTTTCTTATTGGTCTTAGCAAGAATAGTGAGTTCCTTTTTAAACTCGCTAAACTCATAAACTCGTAATAAAATAATAAAAAATTTGATGTGGAAAATTATAGATTTCATAATCTTTATGATAAAATAGCAAATTTAAAAAA
>CAYREJ010000190.1:0-5336 GCA_964423235.1 uncultured Acidobacteriota bacterium
TACAGAAAGTTTCTAAAATTGTTCAGAAAGAATCATTTGCAAAAGGGAAAGGAACGATTCAGAGCTATCCTACTATTATTGATGAGTATAAAGAGCATATTGCTAATATGATAAAGTTAGGTAAGAGAAATCCCAAAGTTGTGATTGATGCTGGAAATGGGACAGCTTCTATTGTAGCGGTAGATTTATTGAAATCTTTGGGAGCGGAAGTAATTCCGTTGTATTGTGAGATGGATGGTAATTTTCCTAATCATCATCCTGATCCAACTATTCCAAAATATCTTATTGATTTAATTAAAAAAGTGAAAGAGACTGATGCTGATGCAGGGATAGCTTATGATGGAGATGCTGACAGAATTGGCGTAGTAGATGAAAAAGGCGAAATAATTTGGGGCGATAAGCTCCTTTTAATTTTTGCAAGGGACTTATTAAAGAGAAGACCAAATTCAAAAATAATATATGAAGTAAAGTGTTCAATGCTTTTAGAAAAAGATATAATTCAACATAATGGCATACCACTAATGTGGAAGGCTGGGCATTCTCTTATGAAAGGAAAAATGAAAGAGACGAAGGCAGAATTAGCTGGAGAAATGTCCGGTCATATCTTTTTTGCTGATGAATATTTTGGATATGATGATGCAATTTATGCTTCTTGCAGATTATTAAGAATATTATCTAATACTGAAGAAGCTCTTTCTTCCTTTTTATCTGATTTACCTATCACATATTCTACTCCGGAAATTAGAATAGAATGCCCCGATGAAATTAAATTTCAAGTAATTGAAAGATTGAAGAAAGAATTAGCAACAGAGTTTAAAATAATAACAATTGATGGTGTCAGAGTAGAATTTGAAGATGGTTGGGGATTAGTAAGAGCTTCAAATACACAGCCTGTCTTAGTCTTGAGATTTGAAGCGACTTCCCAAGAAAGATTAGAAGAGATCCAAACCTTCTTAATGAAGAAAGTAAAAGAAGCTATCGGATAATCTTTTATGGTAAAGGCTGAAATTTTTTCTATTGGCACAGAATTACTTTCTTTTAATAGAACAGATAGTAATGCTCCTTGGCTTACCCAAAAATTGGAAGAGCTCGGCATAAATGTTATTGGAAGACATATATTAAAAGATGATGAAGAGACTATTATTGACTCTGTCAAAAATTCGTTTAAAAGAGCTGATTTAATTATAACAATAGGGGGGTTAGGACCAACAGAAGATGATATCACTAAATTTGCTATCAGCAAAATTTTCAATAAGAAATTAATATTTAAAGATGAAATTTGGCAGCATATAAAAAATAGATATAGGAAACAGAATAGACCTGTTTCAGAATTATCAAAAATTCAAGCATATATTCCGGAAGGATCAAAGTATTTTTTAAATACAATAGGGTCAGCTCCGGGTATATGGATAGAAGAAAATAGGAAAGTTATAGCTATGTTGCCGGGTCCCCCTGAAGAATTTCAAGCAATGTCCGAAGCTTATTTATTGAAAAGCATTAAAGAATTTTTCGGATACTCTAATGTTGTCAATCTGATATTTAAAATGATAGGATTAACTGAAGTGCAAGTGGAAAAAAGATTAAAAAAGCTTTACAAAAAATTTCCTCAAGTTTCTATTACAATATTAGCAATGCCTGCCCAAGTAGATTTGTATTTTAAGATTCCGGAAGAACAAGCTACTGCTTTGATAATAAAGGAGATAAGAGATTTTATGGAGAATAATTTTCAAAAGTACATTTATGCGAGAGAAGAGGAAGCAATTGAGTCTGCGATAGGAAAAATATTAGAAGAGAAGAAATTAAGAATTGCCGTAGCGGAATCTTGCACAGGTGGATTATTAGCCAACAGAATAACCAATGTTTCTGGGAGCTCAAATTATTTTGAATGTGGGGTAGTATCTTATAGTAATAATTCAAAAAGTTATCTATTGAAGGTGCCAGAGAAATTAATAAAAAAGCATGGGGCTGTAAGTCAGCAGGTAGCTTTGGCTATGGCTAAAGGTGCCAGAGTAATTTCAGGAGCTGATATAGGTATAGCAATAACTGGGATTGCTGGTCCAACAGGTGGAACTCCTTCTAAACCGGTGGGAACCGTTCACATAGCTTTATCTTCAAAAGATAAAACCATACACCAATCCTTTCATTTTTTGGGAAATCGCACTCTAATTAAATATTATTCTACTCAACAAGCTTTTGCTCTGTTGAGAAAATATCTTATCTCATAATTAAAAATAATTTGCTTCAGCTTGCTGCTACCGCTAAACAGGTTACTGTTTTTGTTACGCCTTCTATGGATTGAATCTCCTCTGTAATTAATTTTACTAATTTATTAACATCATCTGCTTGCACAAAAGCAATTAGATCATGAAGACCTGTTACGATATGCGCTTGTTTAACTTTGGGATTGCTCTTCAATGCATTAAAAATAGAATTAGCTTTGCTTGAAGCTGCATTAATAAATACATAAGCTTCTACCATTTTTTTTCCCTCCTATTTTATAATATTCATTAATTGTATTTAAAAAGATTATCTATTGCAAATATAAAATTATTCTCCTTTATTAACAACATTATAAAAAGCAATATTAGAATATCTCTTCCTATTAAGGATGGAATAGTATATCTAATTTGTGGATCTGTGGAAAAACATCCGCAATTTATGTCTATACCTCTTGCCCAATTTATACTTAAAGCAATAATAAAAATTACAACTAAAATTGAAAGAAGTATTGAACAACTTCTTATTCTTAATCCTATTATGAGACCGATGCCGCAAATAAATTCTATCCAGGGAAGAATTAAAGAAAATAAATTTATTAATACATAAGGCAATAATTTATAATTTGATACTATCTCAGCAAATTCAGCAGGATGTCTTATTTTGTCCCAGCTTGCATAAAGAAAAATAAAACCTATTGTAATTCTTACACACAATAAAAAATAAGGATAAATGGTTTTAATCATAAGAATTAATTGTAAAGTATTTATTTAATTTTTATTTGCAGACCTTTGAAGTAGTGTTTAAAGAATCATTGGGATAAAAACTATTAAAATCAAGCTTACAACTTGCTGGATATTTATTTGCTAACCAGTTAGGTAAGCCTCCTATCATCACATAAAGATTTTTATAACCTATTTGTGATAATTGACGTGCTAATTTCAAACTTAGAAGGCAACCCTCTCCATCACAGTAAGTGATTATCTTTTTCCCTATAAGTTCATTTTTAATTTTTGGATAATATTCTTCAAAATTATAGTAGGGCAATAGCAATGCATTAAGTATATGACAATTATTGTATTCATTTATAGAACGAGAATCTATAAAAATTGCCTCCTCCTGCATAAATAATCTATAAGCTTCATTAACGTTGATATAGATTATATTATTTTCATCACTATCACTATTTTTCGGTTCCATTCTTAATAAAGGTAAACTATTTGAAGAAAAAGAGTTTACTATTAATGCTGCTAAAATAGATAATAGAATTATAAAAATTATATCTTTGCCAATCTTCTTATTAAGCATTTTTTAATGTTAATAATTTTATCATGAAAATTTTACCATTAAAAGACTAATTTATTGCAGTAAAACGCTAAAATGCACTAAATTATTTCCCCGTGTCAATTTTTTCTCCGTGTTCTCTATGCCTCTGTGGTAAATTTATCTTCCCTACTTGTCAATTGTTCTCATAGAAGTGAGAGTGAGAGTTGGAATCCTGCATTTTAACATCTTTCCTTTTAGATAAAATAGGTATGACCTACTACTCTTGCTCTCACTCTCGCTCTCACTCTCTGCTCACCCATAACCTATGACCCATGACCTATAATCTATCACCTATTTAGCAAGCAGCAGGTAACAAATAGCAAGCAGAAAATCATCCTCTTTTAATTGATGCTTAATATTTAATTTGAAATTTTAAATATATAGAGTATAATTTTATATATGAAATTAACTGAAAGAGTTTTAAAAAAAGCTATTATGAAAGCAATTAAAACTTTTCCTGCAATAGTTGTTACTGGACCCAGACAATGCGGAAAAACTACTCTCTTTAAAATGCTTTTCTCTAAGGACTACAATTATGTGAGTCTTGAAGATCCGGATGTGAGAATTCGTGCTAAAGAAGATCCATTAGGCTTTTTAAATCAATATAAGTCGCCTTTAATTATAGATGAAATTCAATATGCACCAGAATTACTCTCTTATATAAAAACAAGAATAGATGAAAAACGAAGACCCGGGCAATGGTTGCTTACTGGATCTCAAAATTTTGCATTAATGCATAATGTCTCGCAATCTTTAGCCGGCAGAGCAGCAATCCTGTACCTCCTTCCTTTTTCTATTTCTGAAAGAATCAATAACTCTGAAAAGACACAAAATATCTTGGATTGGATAAAAAATCTAAAATTAGAGAATACAAGCGATAAGAAGATTATATTAAGCGATCTTCTACTAAGAGGATTCTATCCTGAAATTTCTCTTAATAAAAAAATTGATAGAAAATTATGGTGTAGCTCTTACATAACAACATACATAGAAAGAGATATAAGAAATTTATCCAACATTGGGGATTTGAGCCAATTTGAAAGATTTTTATTAGCTTGTGCAACAAGAACTGGTCAGATTCTTAATATATCGGAAGTAGCACGCGATATCGGAATAAGTGTTCCCACAGCAAAAAGATGGTTATCTCTTTTAGAAACGGGGCATCAGATCTATTTGCTTTATCCTTATTATAGGAATATTGGTAAGCGTCTGGTGAAAAGCCCTAAATTATATTTCATTGACACAGCCCTATGTACATATCTATTAGGATATGAGCAAGCAAGTATCTTATTTAAAAGTTTGAGTTTTGGAAATTTATTTGAGACTATGATTATTTGCGATTTCTTAAAAAGATTTCTGCATTTCGGAGAGAGACCATCAATGTATTACCTCCGCTCACGCGACGGTTTGGAGATAGATTTGGTAATTGAAAAAGGTGCTAAACTTCATTTATTTGAAATAAAAAGTGCAATGACCATTACTTCTCAACATGCAATGCCATTAAAAAAATTAGCCGGCGAATTGAAAAACCTTGTTGCTACCACAGCCATTATTTCAGCTTCAGATACCAATTTTATTATCAAGGATAATATTATCAATTATAGTTGGAAAAACATACTGGCAGAATAGGCTAAATTCAAAGATTTCACACAATGTTTTATTATATTATTGCGAGATAGCGAATTTAGCGAGCTCCTCGCAAAGACGTAAGGAGCAAAAAAAGATTAAATATCTTCTTCCTCTCCAGACACCTTCCGAAGTAAAATTGCGTCTGAAACCGATTCTGCCATCTA
>CAYREJ010000191.1:0-5299 GCA_964423235.1 uncultured Acidobacteriota bacterium
GGAACAAGAAAGGATAATGGCGGAAGCTGAAGCAGAAGCAAAAAAAATTAGAGAGATGGCTCATAATGAGATTGAATGGAGAACTAAGGAAGCTATTAAAAATTTGAAGGAGCACACTTTGACGCTTGCAACTTCAATTAGCAAAAAAATTATTAAAACTGAGCTAACTGAGCAAGAGCATTATAGATTAATTGGATATTTTATTAAGAGTTTGAAAGATAAAAAATGATAAGGAAGAAAATAGAAAGAAGCTTTGTATGATGTTTTAAAATCTTCTAAAGAATTTGACTTTTTATATGAGCAACTAAAAAAAATAAAGGAATTATTTGATAGGCAACAGAAGCTTTATGAATTTTTAGAAAGCCCATTAAATAATTTTGAAGATAAAGAAAAGATAATAGAAAGGATTTCGGAGAGTTTAGAATTGGATGATAAGATAATTAATTTTATAAGATTATTAATAAAAAATTATCGTTTACAATACTATGCAGGGATTTTAGAATTAGTGAAGGAGATGTATTATAAAGAGCATAATATAGAGATAGCGGAGGTAAAAACAGCCCTTCCTATTAATGAAGAAATTAAGATGCAGTTAAAGAAGGTTTTAGAAGAGAAGACGGGAAAGAAATTAATTATCAGATATGGGATTGATGAGGAAATAATAGGGGGAGTTATTGTAAAAATAGGTTCTACCATATATGATGGTAGCATAAAAAAACAATTAGAACTATTAAAAAATAAAATAGCAAGTTAAAATGTGGAGGTAAAGAAATGGCAAAAATAAATGCAGAAGACATATCAACGATAATAAGACAAGAGATAGAAGAATATACGAAGAAAATAGACATAAGCGAGACGGGTATGGCGTTGAGTGTAGGAGACGGGATAGCTACTGTATATGGATTAGAGAAAGTGATGTATGGTGAATTAGTAGAATTTCCACATGGAGTAATGGGAATAGCTTTGAATTTAGAAGAGGACACAGTAGGGGTAGTGCTACTGGGAGAATATAATTTGATAAAGGCAGGAGATATTGGAAAAAGGACAAGGCGAATAATGAGTGTTCCAGTTGGAGAAGAATTAATTGGAAGAGTTATAAATCCTTTAGGTCAACCTTTAGATAATAAAGGACCTATAAATGCGAAGCAGTATAATCCGATAGAGAGGTTAGCACCGGGGGTTGTTGATAGAGTTCCTGTTAGGGAGCCATTGCAAACAGGAATCATCGCTATTGATGCAATGATTCCTATTGGAAGGGGTCAAAGGGAATTGATTATTGGTGATAGGCAAACTGGTAAAACTGCGATATTATTAGATACAATAATTAATCAAAGAGATACTGATGTAATATGCATTTATGTAGCGATTGGACAAAAGAATTCTACTATCGCACAAGTTATAAAAACATTAGAGGATTATGATGCTATGAAGCATACAATTGTAGTAGCTGCTTCTGCAAGTGATCCAGCGCCTATGCTTTACATAGCTCCTTATGCTGGATGCGCGATTGGAGAATATTTTAGAGATAATGGTAAGCATGCATTATGTATGTATGATGATTTATCTAAGCATGCAGCTGCTTACAGGGAAATATCTCTTTTATTGAGGAGACCCCCTGGTAGGGAAGCTTATCCGGGTGATGTTTTTTATTTGCATTCAAGATTATTAGAAAGGGCAGCAAAATTAAATCCTGAAAATGGTGGAGGCTCTCTGACAGCCTTACCGGTTATAGAAACTCAAGCAGGGGATGTCTCCGCCTATATTCCTACAAATGTTATATCTATCACTGATGGGCAAATTTATTTAGAGCCGGATTTATTTTATGCTGGGATAAGACCAGCTATTAATGTTGGGATTTCGGTTTCTCGAGTTGGAGGGAGTGCTCAAATAAAAGCCATGAAAAAAGTTGCTGGATTTATGAGATTAGAATTAGCTCAGTATAGAGAATTAGCAGCCTTTGCTCAGTTTGGTAGCGATTTGGATGTAGCAACTCAAAAACAATTAGCTCGTGGGGAGAGGTTAACTGAAATCCTCAAGCAAGAGCAATTTAAGCCTTTACCGGTTGAAAAGCAGATTCTAATCATACTTGCGGCTACTAATGGATATTTAGACGATTTGCCGGTTGAAAAATGCAAACCTTTTAGAGATATGCTTTTTGAATGGGTAGATGAAAAAAAACCGGAACCTATGAAAGAATTAGCTGAAAAAAAGGATATTGATGATCAGTTGAAAAACAAGCTTCTAACTATGTTGGACGAATTTAAATCATTTTTTAAATCGAGGGAAGAATAAAGATATGCCTGTTCTAATAGATTTAAGAAGAAGAATAAAAAGTGTAAAATCAACAATGCAAATTACCAGAGCTATGAAAATGGTAGCAGCTGCAAAGGTTAAAAAGGCTCAGGATCAGATATTTGCTTCAAGACCCTATGCAAAGAAAATGATAGAGGTTCTCAGCTCTCTTGCAGCAAGAGCTAATCCGGAAGAACATCCATTGCTTAAAATTAAAGGGAACAAGAATATTGAATTGGTTATAATAACTGCTGACAAAGGATTATGCGGTGCCTTCAATTCTAATATAATTAAAAATGCTATTAGTTTTATTAATGAAAACAAAGACAAAAATATAGGATTGCATTTAATAGGGAAAAAGGGTTATGATTTTTTCAAGAAAAAACCTTATCCTATTAAAAGCTATATGATAAATATATTTCGCAAAATTACATTTCAGCATTCTATGGAAATTTCAAAGAGGATAATAGCTTCTTATATAGAAGGGGATTTAGATGCTTTGTATTTGTTGTTTAATGAATATAAATCAGCGTTGCAGCAGAGAGTGGTAGTAGAGAGATTATTGCCCATTGAGAGAGCTAAGTTAGAAGAAAAAGAGATTCTTTCTGATTATATATATGAACCGGAGCCCCGGCAAATTTTTGATGCACTATTGCCTCATTTCATAGAAATAGAGATTTATCATGCTTTATTAGAATCTTCAGCAGCTGAGCATGCTGCCCGGATGACGGCTATGGATGCAGCTACTAAAAATGCTGAAGAGATGATTGATAGGCTTACTCTAACAATGAATAAGATTAGGCAAGCTTCCATTACGAAAGAAATAATAGAGGTAGTGAATGCGGCGGAAGCCTTGTAAAAGAGAGAATAAAGTTAGTTCAGTTGGTAGTTAGCGGAGGTGAAGGCTGGATATTGCAGGTAGAAAAAAATAAAGTTAGTGCTTTAGTTGTAAAAAAATGATAGCTCCAAAGAACTTTATATATTGGCTAAATAAAAAATATTATCAGGAGGGGTAAATGAAGGATTTACCTTTTGAATATGTAAATAAAGGAAGAGTGGTCCAGGTAATTGGACCTGTAATAGATATAGAGTTTAATGAAGGAGAATTGCCGGCAATTTATAATGCAATAAGGATTTATGATTCTGAGTTAGTAGGTCAAAAAATAGATATAATTTTAGAGGTGGAGCAGCATTTAGGAGAGAATAGAGTAAGATGCGTTTCAATGAAGCCGGTAGAAGGGGTAGTTCGGAATATGCCTGCTTATGATTTAGGGCATTCTATAAAGATACCGGTGGGAAGATGCAATTTAGGAAGAGTAATGAATGTAGTAGGAGAGCCGGTAGATAAATTAGGACCTATTATCAGTGATTTATACTATCCTATTCATAGACCTGCTCCATCTTTAGAAGAGCAGGATACAAAATTAGAGATGCTTGAAACGGGCATAAAAGTTATTGATTTATTGGAGCCTTACTTAAAGGGAGGAAAAGTTGGATTATTTGGAGGAGCCGGTGTTGGCAAAACCGTCATTATAATGGAATTAATTCATAATATAGCAGTAAAGCATGGTGGTTTTTCAGTGTTTGCTGGTGTTGGCGAAAGAACAAGAGAGGGGAATGATTTATGGTTAGAAATGAAAGAATCAGGAGTTATTGATAAGGCAGCTTTAATTTATGGGCAGATGACAGAATCTCCCGGTGCCAGATTAAGAGTTGGATTGACGGGTCTTACAGTAGCAGAATATTTTAGGGATGTGGAAGGGCAAGATGTTCTTTTATTTATAGATAATATATTTAGATTTACTCAAGCAGGTTCAGAAGTTTCAGCTTTATTGGGAAGGATGCCGGCAGCAGTAGGTTATCAACCTACTTTAGCCACAGAAATGGGCGAATTGCAAGAAAGAATTACTTCTACTAAGAAAGGTTCTATTACCTCTGTTCAAGCTATTTATGTTCCAGCGGATGATTTTACTGATCCTGCTCCTGCTACTACTTTTGCTCATTTAGATGCTACTACTCAATTATCTCGTCAAATTGCTGAATTAGGAATCTATCCCGCTGTTGATCCTCTTGCTTCTACTTCCAGAATCTTAGACCCACGTATCGTCGGAACCGAACACTATACAGTCGCAAGAAAGGTTCAACAGATTCTCCAAAGATATAAAGAATTGCAAGATATTATCGCTATATTAGGATTGGACGAATTATCTGAAGAGGATAAACTCATTGTCTCTAGAGCAAGAAAAATTCAGAAATTTCTATCACAGCCCTTCTTCGTAGCCGAACAATTTACAGGTAGAAGTGGTAAATATGTTCCAATAGCTGAAACAATTAGAGGTTTTAAAGAATTAGTTGAAGGTAAATATGATGATTATCCGGAACAAGCTTTTTATATGGTTGGAACGATAGACGAAGCTATTGAACAAGCCAAAAATCTCTAATGGAGGGCATTAATGGCTAAATTGCCTGATAAATTAGTTTTGGAGATTGTTACTCCTGAAAAGCAAGTAATAAAGGCTTTAGTAGATGAAGTATTGCTACCCGGAACACTCGGTTATATCGGGGTCTTACCCGGACATACTCCTTTGCTTACTACTTTAGCTATTGGAGAAGTTATGTATAGACAGAAAGACAAAAAGTATTATTTATTTTTATGCGGGGGATTTGCTGAAATATTACCTAATAAGGTTATCATATTAGCTGAAATTGTTGAAAAACCTGAAGAAATAGATATTCAAAGAGCAGAATCAGCTAAAATGAGAGCTGAAAAAAGATTGCATTCAAAAGACCCTAATATTAATATAGAAAGAGCTATGGTAAGCTTAACAAAAGCCCAAGCAAGAATTTCAATATCCCTCAGGGCTAAGAGTTAATAGAGTTAATAGAGTTTATAGAGTTGTGAGTTGAGAGTTCCACCATTTCTTACCTTTGCTTCTATAATTGATCGGTTTTTTTCCAAAATTATTATTTTAAGATAATCAGAGTAAATAGTCAGTTTATTCCAAAT
>CAYREJ010000192.1:0-5294 GCA_964423235.1 uncultured Acidobacteriota bacterium
TAAAGGTAAAATCAATAATGCGCTTATAAATAGCAAAAATAGATAATAAAATAAAAATATTTTCCAGTTGCAAAGAACTTTTTTTATTCCAGCTATAAGAGATTGAAATATTATTTTCATAGAAAACTCATTAATTTACTAAAGTAAAATTGAGATAAGAAAAGAAGCTTATCGGCAAAAGATCTGATAAAAGCACCATTTGCAAAAGTGCATAGGCTGTTATTTGCCCAATTAATATCTAATAATATTTTATTATCCGGATCAACAGCAGCACATTTTATTTTTCTATTCTCTGTAAATACATATTTTTTCCACCTTCCTTTTCCGTCCCAATTCCTATATATTTTTGAGCCGTCCTCAAAAATAAACTCCAACTTCACAGGTATAGAAGCTTCTCCTAACCTTTTTATTACTATTTCAGATTCATAAATTAATTTTTTCTCTTTCTTTTTCTTTTTTATATCCTCTTTTACTTCTTTTTCTCCAATTTCAACTCTGCCTTTTTTTGTATCAAATATACCCTTCTTTAAATAAACTGGACTACTTTTTATAGAAGAAACAGCATAATCAATTGTGCCGGTTCCGTATATCATTTCATTAATAAAATCATTTAATTTATCTCCGATTACTTTTTTAACTTCATTGATGAAATCCTCCGTTTTGGGATGTTTATATTCAAAATCATTAAAATAATTTTTCATAATTAATCCCATTTTATCAGAACCTATAAGATTCTCTAATGTCCGTAGAAATAATGCAGGCTTAGAATAAGAATTAACAGCATAACTAACAGAATCATAATAAAGCCAAGATTTTTTATAAATGGGGTCAATATTTTTTCTCGTCAAATATGTTAATTTTTCTCTATCCCAAACAGACATTCTTACACCAAACAAATCTAAACCACTATTATGCGATGAAAAGACTTCATCCATAATTTTAGCAGTAGAATAAGAATTAATTCCTTCATCCAGCCAAGCTTCTTCAAATTCATTATTAGCTGTAAGCCCATACCAATATTGATGACCGAATTCATGAATAGTAACGAACTCAATCCCATGAAATCCTTTAATTTCAAAAAAACTACTACCAACTGTTATCAGTGTAGGATATTCCATTCCACCAGCACCTCCTGCACCAAATGGTGGATCAATAATCGTTATTTTCCCATAAGGATATTTTCCATACCATTGCTGAAAGTATTTCAAAGCTGCTTTTATAGCCTTTAAATATCTTTCTACATTTCCGGAATGATTTTTTGTATAATACAACTGAATCTCTACATCATTGTATCTATCTATCTTAATTAGAAAATCAGGACTTGCTGTCCAAGCAAAATCATGAACATTATCTACACTATATGAATATGTAATAGTTCCATCAATTCCCTTGCTCTTCCCTACTAAATTCCCCGTGGCTGCTACTATATACCCCTCAGGCACATTTATATCTACAGCATAGCTCCCATAATCAGAAAAAAATTCACTATTAGCATGAAAATAATGACAATTCCATCCTTTATCAGTATAAACAGCTATCTTTGGAAACCATTGACCTACCATATAAAAATTCTTAAAATAACCTGTCCGAGCAAAAACTCTCGGCAATCTTGTATTAAATTTAATCTCTAAATAAATCTCTCTACCTGGTTGAACAGGCTCATCTAAATTTATTCTCATTATCGTATCATCAATATCCATCTTCTCTTTTAAGGACCTACCATCAGCTAATCTTATCGCTTCAATATCTATATATCCCCATTCTCCTTCTTTCATCCTATACCTTCTATGAACTAATTTAGATTCCCGCAAAAAATAACTATCTTCATTCTTAAATGCATTCATATATAAATGAAAACATAAGCTTTTAGCAGCTATATTTGTTGTATTACGCCAATTTAATATCTCATAACCCTCTATCTTCCTCTCGGAAGGAATTAACTTAGCTTTTATTTTATAATTCGCTATATTCTCCGCTGCATTTATAAAAGAAGTCCCTACCATCCACAATACTAAATTCAAAATTAAAACTCCTAAAAACTTCCTACCTTTCATTCTCTTCATATTTCTTCATTGAATTAGGAAAAATTAAATAAGATGATACATCAATTGAATTAATAAAATCAAGAAAAGTTTCTATCTTCTTCCCAAATGAAGGCATAAATTTCTTCATTATTATATCACCATATTCTGAATGCAAATTAATTGAACCGCTTTTCCCTTTTTGCTCTTTGCTTTTCAACATTAAATTATCATCCTTTTCCTCTTGAATAAAAATTTCCTTATCAAATTGATTTTCTATTTTTCCTTTATATACAGAAGCTTCTACTTTTAATGAAGACATTTCCGGTATCTCTAAATCAATATCTCCATATTTTGCTGACATAATTATCTCACTGTACTTTTTTTCAGAATTCTTTACGATTGCGTCTGAATGATGTGTATTAATTACTACTTTCCCATAGGCTTCCTCTAAATAAACATCTTCAAAAGAATTAGTTATTTTAGCTCCTTCCTCTAATTCAATAGCTTTTATGGAAGCATGTTTAGCTTCAATCCTACACCAGCCTTTTATCTTTCTTATTTCTATATCTTTAAAAGATGCTGTTATATCAATATCGCCTTTTATATTATCTAAAATTATAGGAGAATGTTTTGATTTTATTACCACCTTGTTCTCTATATTCTTCAAATTGATATTAGCAAAAGCCGCATCTATATCAAATCCACCTCTTGAATCTTTTACTACCATCTCCATATGTTTTACTTTTGCTATTACCCCTTCTAAAATAGAATCTCCTTCTATCAATCCATAGCTCAAATCTAAAGTTAAAAATCCTTTTATCTTAGATAAATATACTTTGCTATATTTACCTTCTACATTTATTGTCCCGGATAATTCATTCAACCTTACTTTAGAGAACTCACTGGCAATTATGCTGACAAGTTTGACCCTCTCTATCTCAATAGAACCAAATTTCTGCTTCGCAGTTATCACAAATCCATCAGTTATTAATATCTTCCCAAAGGAATTTTCAACCTTTATTTCTCCTTCTATATTTCTTATTAAAATATCCCCCATTTGATTCTCAATAAATACATTTGCACGCACCGGTATCGTTATTTCAAAATTATTCTTTATCCCCCTTCCATATTTGCTCTCTACCTCAGATGCATTGGTAAAAATACTTACTTCATTCCCTACTTGCTTAATACTTAATACCAAACTTGATGCTATCTTGTCTACAAAAGAATTATCACGCTCATAAATAACCTTTTCCCATTTTATTTTTAGTTTATTATCACTTGCTGGACTAATTCTTATTGAACCGATATTACCCTTTAAAATTAAATTAGGATTCTCCGGTAAATTATATTCTTTCTCTTCTGCCCTTATGTTCTTATAACCCGAATATTTCCCTAAACTTAATTCCAGCCACGATAGCTTTTGAAAATGCTCAATTTCATAAAGAATGAAGCCCAAAAGAAGAAGACTTATAAAAATTAACCAATCTTTAGCCCTCATTTCTTTTGCCCGCTTCTGCAAATGCTATATAAATTTTCTTTATTCCATAAATTATTAAGATTATAGGCCATAATTTAACTAATTTAGACCAAATCTCTAAATCCGGATAAAAATTGTTTATTAAAAATACAACCCCTAATATGATCAATATTAACCCAAAAATTAAATATTCAAATTTTTTTGCACTTGTCATCTTTTACCCCTTTTATATATTCTTTCTTATTAAAGTGTTAATTAGAAAGCGAATGCCCATTATTATAAAAAATAAGGGCCAAAGTCTATGAAAATAATAAAATGGAATTAATTCAAATGATGTTAATAGAAGGATAATTCCTACCAAAATAAAAACTATACCCCAAAATAAAGATACAGTAAAATTAATTTGCTTCGCTGCTTCTCTAATATTTTTTGCTTCTGAATAAGCATCAATAATATTAAGCAACCATATTAGAAATAAAGCGATTCCTCCGATAGCATAAAATTTATAATCTCTTTCTTCAGAAGAAAGCATAGAAATAATTCCAAAGAAAGTTGTTAATATTGCTATGCCTTTAAGATATTGTTTAGTATATATTTGACCGATACCCGGAATAAAAAAAGAAATCAAAGATGCTATAAACGGATTAGGCATGAAGTCCTTTTTTATTCCTTTTTGATTAAAACAACCTGAACAATAAAAAATACCTTCTTTTTGAATTATGCATTCATTACAACAAGGCTTCCCACATCTCTGACAATAATAAGTAGCCTCTACTTCTGAATGATTATAGCATTTCATTTCCCTTCCTCCTTTGACTTTCCATTTGCATTTCTATCTCTTTCTACAATTTTTGGAAAGACTTCTTGTATCTTCATAGAAATTGGTAAGCTCAAATATTTTATATCTCCTATCAAAACATTTTTTGTATCATAGATTTTCATTGCTTTACTATAAGCCCTATGTGTATATCTATCTATTCTTCTTATAACATTATTTGCAATATATGATATTTCAAAATTTGTAAATATAAAATAAACAATAAAACTCATTAAAAAAATAGAGGCAACAGCCATTAATCCTACATATTTCTCTTTAATAAAAACTGAACTTTCCGATTCCCTTTTATCAATATATTCAGGAATATTTAATAAAAAATTATGTAATTCTTTGGAAATAGGTATTTTGGGAAATTCTCTACAATCATAAAGTAATTGTTCATACTCTCCCCACTTTCTATAACAATCTTTACATCCTTCTATATGCTGCTTTAATGATACCGGAAAGTCCTCAGTTTCGCTATTATTTATAAATTCTTCTATTAAATTGCATCTATTTATTTTTTCCATTTTATCTTTACCAATTAAATGTTTCAAGTATCTTAACAAGCGTTATTCTCGCCCTATTCAATTTGGATTTTACTGTTCCTAAAGGTATCTTTAGCATCTTTGATATCTCTTCATAACTTAATTCTTGAATATCTCTTAATACAATTAATGTTCTTAAAGAAACAGGTAATTTTAATATTCCTTTATGCAAAATTTTTATTTTCTCCGAAAATAATATTTCCCTCTCTGAATCTTTCTTAAATATTAAAAAATTACTAACCTTCTTGAAATCTATATTCCCCTTTTCTTTCTTATTTCTCCGATAATAGTCTATGCATTGATTCTTTGCTGTTTTTATTAACCACCATTTAAAGTTAGGATGCTTCTTTAATATATAAAGATTCTTATACACTTTTATAAAAATATCTTGTGTCAATTCCTCTGCAATTTCGCTTTTTCCTGTG
>CAYREJ010000193.1:0-5291 GCA_964423235.1 uncultured Acidobacteriota bacterium
ATTTTTAGAAGGAATAATTAATTAGAGTAAATCACTGAATAAAGTATATAATAAGGTATAAAGGTAATAAATTGTGGAACTCTACAAACTCTCCACTCTTTAAACTCTCTTTTCGTATCTTGTCAATTTTCTCCAAAATTATTATTTTGAGATTATTTTGTGCTTTTTATTGTTTGCTTTGTTTAGCATAATTTTACTTTTTCATGCAAAGCTCGCAAAGTTCGTAAACATCATCTTATTTTCTTATCTTCTTAACTTCCTAACTTCTTAACTTCCTTTTCGTGTTTCTCTTTGTGATCTTTGTGGTTTATGATTTTTTTGCCAGTGGATTTTAAGACTTGGAGAAAACTGAATAATTACATTGCGATAAGTTGAAAAGGGTTTGAAGATTTTCTATAATAGGTTGCAATGAAATTTGTCTTGAGATTTTTACCACTGACAATCAAAAGTAATATATTTTGGTTTTCAATTTTTATTAATGCAGTAAAAATTTATAAGAGGTTTCCGTTTAAGGAGGTAAAATGTCTATAAAGGAAAATATAGAGAAAGATTTCGTTAAAGCTATGAAAGAAAAAGAAACGCTTAAAATTAGCACTTTGAGGATGGTAAAGGCAGCTATTAAAAATAGCGAAATTGACAAAAGAGGGGAATTAGAAGATCAAGAGATAGTAAAATTGTTGGATAGCTTAATTAAGAAAAGGCAAGAAGCTATTCAGTTATTTAGAGAAGGAGGCAGAGAAGATTTAGCAGCTAAAGAAGAACAAGAGATAGCCATTATAGAAAATTATCTCCCGAAAGTTTTATCCGAAGAAGAAATAATTAAAATAGTGGATGAGGCGATTAGAGAAGTTCAAGCTGAAAGCATTAGAGATTTAGGAAAAGTTATGAAAGCGGTTATGGAAAAATTTAAAGGGCAAAGAGTAGATGGTAAAATGGTAAATAATTTAGTTAAAAATAGATTAGAACAGAAATAATTTTAAATGAGCATTACTTATAGATTTCTATCTTCTTTAGAAGATTATAAAGCTTGTTTGAAATTACAAAAAGAAGTTTGGGAATTTGATGATATAGATATAGTTCCTATACCATTATTAGTAATTGCAAAAGAGAACGGGGGTTTCTTGTATGGAGCTTTTGATGAAGAAAAATTAATAGGCTTCGTTTATAGTATCATAGGATTAAAAAATAATGAAATAATTCATTGTTCACATATGCTTGCAGTTTTGCCTGAATATCGTGATAAAGGGATAGGCTATTATTTAAAACTCAAACAAAGAGAATATGCACTCCATCAATCCATAAAATTAATAACTTGGACTTTTGACCCTTTTCAACTTAAAAACGCTTTTTTCAATATAGAGAAATTGGGAATAATTGTAAGAGAATACAAAGAAAATATTTATGGCGAAACTACATCTCCTTTACATTATGGCTTACCTACCGACAGAATGCTTGCTGAATGGTATATAGATTCCGAAAGAGTTCAAAATATTATTCAAAAGAAAACTCAAAAAAGAAAAATAAATTTTGAGGAAGCTATAATTTACAATCTCACAGATGAAATTTCTTTTCCTATAAAAAAAGCAGAAGATATTCTAATTGAAGTTCCTGGGGATTTTAAGGTTATAGCTGATTCTGATAAAGATTCAGCTATGAAAATAATAGAGAGAGCTCGAATTTTATTTAAATATTTCTTTTCAAACAATTATATTATAGAAAGATTTTTAATCAGAAGGGATGAAAGCATTCATTATTATTACTATATGCACCCTTATTTAAAAGATGTTTATTAGATAGCATTTATTATTTGGGCGGTCTCGGTATAGAAGGTAATTTCTTTTCTATTGCTCTCAGAGGAGCTGGAGTATGTCGCTTAGTATGCATTATAGAAAGGATAGTAGAAGAAAGTAAGAAAAGGGCAAAAGCGACAGCTGTTATTTTCCATAATAGTGTAGCTGCACCTGTCGGTCCAAAAGCAGATGAAGTTCCACCCCCTCCAAAAACACTTGCTATATCTGCCCCTTTACCGCTTTGTAATAAAACTGCAGTGATTATTATTATTGCTAAAAATATGTGAATGAATGTTAATATGAAAAGCATAATTACTCTCCTTTCAATTTATTACTTATTTGTATTATATACGAAAACTCATCAAATTTTAAACTTGCTCCTCCTACTAAGGCTCCATCAATAGTTTCATTCTTCAAAAATTCTTCTATATTCTTAGATGAGACGCTCCCACCATAAAGTATTCTTATTTTCTCTCCTATTTCTGAATTATATTTATTATTTAAATATTCTCTTATTTTATCATTAACTGAGACTGCATCTTCAACTTTTGCAGCTATGCCTGTGCCTATTGCCCAAATTGGCTCATAAGCTATAATTAGTTCTTTAAGTTTCTCAGTCGGAATATCTGCTAAATCTTTTTCTAATTGATGTTTAATGATTTGCCAAGTTTTTTCTTCTTGTCTTTGCTGTAATGTTTCACCGATACATAAAATAGGAATCAAATTATATTTAAAGCAAGCTTTCAATTTTTTATTTATCATCTCATCAGTTTCCAATAATATTTGTCTTCTCTCAGAATGCCCTATTATTACATATTCGCATTTATATTCTATGAGCATTAATGGAGATATTTCACCTGTGAATGCTCCTTTATCTTCCCAAAACATATTTTGAGCTGCTAATTTAAAATTGTTCTCTTTTATAATTTTTGAAAGAGGTTCTAAATGAACGAAAGGAGGCGCTACAATCATATTGATTCTGTTATTATTTTTAGCTACTTCATTAAGATTTTGAACTAAAGAAGTTGCTTCCTTTAAATTAGTATTCATTTTCCAATTTCCAGCAATTACTGCTTTTCTCATAATCATTTTTCCGGGATAACTGATAGACCGGGCAATTGTTCGCCAGCGATGAATTCAAGACTTGCACCTCCGCCGGTAGAAATATGAGTAAATCCATTTATGAGGTCAGCTTTTCTAATAGCAGCGATTGTATCACCGCCTCCGGCAACTGTTATGGCTGAAGATGATGAAATAGCTTTAGCTATCTCAATGGTTCCGATAGAAAATTTATCCATCTCAAATATCCCCATCGGTCCATTCCAAAATATTAAGGAAGCATCTTTCAATATGCTTTTAAATAATTCAATTGATTCCGGACCTATGTCAACACCTTTTCTATTATCAAATTTCTTTCCTACTTTTGTTATTTTAATTTCTTCATTTTCAGAGATATTTTCAACTGTTAAGAAGTCTCTTGGAAGAAACAGCTTGCAATTGGTAGCGCCTATCTTTTCCATTATTGCTTGGGCAACCTCTATTTTATCCTCTTCTATCAGAGAAGTTCCTACATCATAGCCGGCAGCTTTTAAAAAAGTGAATGCCATTGCCCCTCCGATTATTAATCCATCAATCTTTTGAATTAGAGCTTCAATAACAGAGATTTTATCTGATACTTTAGCACCTCCTAAAACAGCTAAAAATGGATGCCTGGCGCCTTCTATAATCTCTGATAGATAATGAAGTTCTTTTTCCATCAATAATCCTATTGCTTTTGCTCCGAAATATTGAGCAATGGCATGAACAGAAGCATGTGCCCTGTGAATAGCTCCAAAAGCATCATTTATATAAATTTCCGCTAATGAAGCTAATTTTTTAGCAAAAGCATCATCATTTTTAGTCTCTTCATTATAAAATCTTAAATTTTCAAGAAGAAGGATTTCGCCTGCCTTTAATTCTTTAACCGCAGATGAAACAATATCTCCTATGCAATCATCAATAAATTTTACTTCTTTCTGAAGCAGATTAGAAAGGTGGGCAGCAACAGGTTTTAAGCTCATTGAAGGGATACGATTCCCTTTGGGTCTTCCAAGATGAGAAGCCAATATCAGTTTACAATTATTTTGCAAAGCATATTTAATAGTGTCAAGAGAAGCAATTATTCTTAAATCATCACTTACTTTTCCATCCGGACCAATCGGAACATTATAATCTACTCTTATAAAAAGGCTTTTTTCAGCTATATTTAAATCTTTTATAGTAATTTTTTTCATTAGCATCTCTTTATAATCCCTTTTTAATAATGAACTTGATAAGGTCATAAAGTCTGCAGGAGTATCCCCATTCATTATCATACCAAGCTAAAACTTTTACTGTATTTCCTTGTATCACTCTTGTGAAGGCGCTATCTACAATAGCAGAGTGCTCATTTCCCTTATAATCTATTGATACTAAAGGCTCTTCGCTGTATTGTAGTATCCCTTTTAAATAAGTTTCAGAAGCTTTCTTAAACGCGGAATTAACTTCTTCAACAGAAACATTTTTAGATAAAACAATTGTTAAATCTACTAAAGAAACATTAGGGGTTGGAACGCGTAAAGCAATGCCATCAAATTTACCTTTTAATTCTGGTAAAACCTCGGCGACAGCGGTAGCAGCTCCAGTGGTAGTTGGAATAATTGATAAAGCAGCCGCACGAGCTCTTCTTAAATCTTTATGAGGAAGGTCTAATATCCTTTGATCATTTGTGTAAGCATGAGTAGTTGACATTAAGCCTGATATGATTCCAAATTCTTGATGAAGCACTTTCGCTACCGGTGCCAAGCAGTTAGTAGTGCAAGATGCATTAGAAATTATATTATGATTTTTAGGATCATATTTATCTTCATTTACACCTATGCAAATTGTTATATCTGGTCCTTTTGCAGGCGCTGATATTATCACTTTTTTGGCTCCAGCTTGCATATGCTTAGCTGCATCTTCTTTTTTTGTAAAAAGCCCTGTTGATTCTATTACTATTTCTACTCCTAATTCTCTCCAAGGAAGCTCTGCCGGATTCTTTACAGATAATACTTTTATCTTTTTATCGTTAATATAAATATTTTCAGTATCTGAAGAAACTTTTTCCGGAAATATTCCTAAGATGGAATCATATTTTAGAAGATGGGCAAGCGTTTTAGAATCAGTTATATCATTAACAGCTACAAAGTCTAAATCCTTGTCTTTATATGCTGCTCTATATAAATTTCTTCCTATTCTTCCAAAACCATTTATTCCTATTTTTATGCTCATAATTCCCTCCAATAAAGTATTGTAAATTATAATAAAAGACAATGGATAAGTCAATATTTTTTATGGTAAATAGTCAGTTTATTCCAAATGCTAAAAGCAAATCCAATGGCAAAAAAATTAGAAACCACAAAGATCACAAAGAGAAACACGAAAAGGAAGTTAAGAAGTTAGGAAGTTAAGAAGATAAGAAAATAAGATGATCTTTGCGAG
>CAYREJ010000194.1:0-5268 GCA_964423235.1 uncultured Acidobacteriota bacterium
TGAACGATGGTTTTGAAAACTTATTAAAACATTTTCTAAAAAATATTTTTTTGTATTAAAAATCTAGTTTAAACAAAAACAATAAATAGCATTAGACTTGAACAATTTAATCTTTTTAAAAATAAATTAATAGAGGAAAAGGATGAAGAAAATATTATTAATTTTTCTTATTGCTATTGCACTAACTGGATGTAGTCGCAATAGAATTGCCATAAAGCAAGGTAATCCTAATTTAGCCATTAATAATAAAACAAATTTTAAAAATAGCACCATAACAGAAATAGATAAAATAATAGAAAGGACGCACGAATTATTCACTGAAGGAGAAAATAATTTAAAAGGGGGTCATTTAATAAAAGCAAAAGAAAACTTTGATGAGGCTGTAATGAATTTACTGAATGCAAAGGAAAAATATCCTAATGATTTAAGGATTGCAAAGGAATTAGAGGATATTATTGAAAGCATACATAATTACGAGATGGATACAATTGAAGAAGGAGATGCTTTTGCTGAAGAAAATAATGAGCCTGCAATGATAGATAAATTAAAAGATATTCCTTTTTTCCCACCAACTAAAGAGATTCTTCAAAAGGAAGAGCAAGTAAAAGCAGAAGCCGCCGAACAAAATTTTGATATTCCAATTGTAATAAATGATAAAGTATTAGCTTTAATAGAAGCCTTTCAAAATGAAAGGAGATATGAATTTGAAAGAGGTTTAGCGCGTGCAGGCTTATATGCGAATTTGATAAAAGATATATTAGAGCAACAAGGTTTGCCTAAAGACCTTGTTTATGCAGCTTTAGTTGAAAGCGGTTTCAACCCAAAGGCATATTCAGTAGCTAAAGCAAAAGGTATATGGCAATTTGTTGAAGGAACAGCGAGAAAATACGGTTTAAAAATTAATTGGTGGATTGATGAAAGATCTGATCCTGTTAAGTCAACTGTTGCTGCTGCTGCTTATCTGAAAGACCTTTATGATATGTTTGGGGATTGGTATTTGGCACTGGCAGCTTATAATGCTGGCGAAAGAAAAGTTCTCAATGCAATAAACAAGACAGGGAAAAAAGATTTTTGGGAACTTATCAAAACCCCTTATTTAAAAGATCAAACTAAAAATTATGTTCCAGCAATTTTAGCTGCTGCCATCATTAGCAAGAACCCAGAAAAATTTGGCTTCCAGCCTATTCAATTTAATCCTATTGAATATGAAGAAATTGAAATTAATAAATTTATAGACCTAAGAACTATTGCTGATATTTGCGATTGTCGCTTTGAAGAATTGCAAAGATTAAATCCGGAATTAAGAAGAAATATCGTCCCCGGTTCATCGGAAAAATATTCATTAAAAATCCCTAAAAATAAAAAAGAAATAATTGCTTCTAAAATAGAGCAACTTCCTACATATAGAATTTCTAACTTGAGAAAATATGTAGTCCAAAAGAATGATACTTTATATAAAATTGCTAAAAAATATAATATCTCTGCTTTTCAATTAGCGGAAGCTAACAATATTAAAATAGGAAAGCCCCTTAAAAAAGGAACCGTTTTAATTATTCCTTCAAGTAAGACTTATTATTCTTATGCAAGAAAAATTCAAGAAAAGAAAAGAAATTCAAATGCATATATAGTTCAGCCTGGAGACACTTTATATTCTTTGTCCATAAAATTTGACATAGAAGTAGAAGAATTAAAAAGAATAAATTCCTTAAAAAGTGATTTGATTAATCCGGGTCAAAAATTAATTGTATCATCGCAAAAGAAAAGATCTGATAAGAAACCTATTCTTTATACTGTAAAAAGAGGAGATACCTTGCTGCAAATATCAAGAAAGCATGGAGTAAGTATAGAAAAAATTTGCACTTGGAATAATATAGATATTAACAAAACCCTTTATCCTGGACAAAGATTGACTATTTTCTCAGAAGAATAATTTATCTTTAAATAAGAAACGAACTCGCCAGTATTTACTATTTTATGTATTAAAAAATTTTATATGATCATACTAATATTATTTGACAATATTAATGTATAAAATTATATTATATTGCAAAATCAATAATCAGAGAGGTCGATTATGAGATTAGATAAATTTACTATTAAAGCTCAAGAAGCTTTACAAAATTCTCAAATTATTGCAAGCAATCATAATAATCAGTACATTGAACCACTTCACTTATTATTATCTTTAATCCAACAAGAAGATGGTATTGTAAAACCCATTCTTCAAAAAATAGGTGCAAATATACCGTTAATTATATCGCAGTTAAATGATAAAATTAATTTATTGCCGAAGGTTTCATCGCTGGATTCCGGAATTTATCTTTCTACGAATTTAAGAAGGGTATTAGAGAATAGTATGAAAGAAGCTGAATTATTAAAAGATGAGTATGTAAGTACTGAGCATTTGCTTTTAGGCATTTTGAATGAAAGGGGGGATGAAGCCTTTAAATTATTGAAGAATCAGGGAGTATCAAGGGAGAATTTTATTAAAGCTTTAGCTGAATTAAGAGGGGGACAAAGAATAGTGGATCAAAGTCCGGAGGATAAATTTCGTCCACTTGAAAAATATGCAAGGGATTTAACTGAATTAGCGAGGAAGGGGAAGCTTGATCCGGTCATAGGCAGGGATGATGAAATAAGGAGGATAATGCAAGTTTTAAGCAGGAGGACAAAGAATAATCCGGTTCTTATTGGGGAGCCTGGAGTAGGAAAGACAGCAATAGTAGAAGGGTTAGCTCAAAGAATAATAAATGGAGATGTTCCGGAATCATTAAAGGATAGGACTTTAGTTGCTTTAGATATGGGAGCATTAATTGCGGGAACTAAGTATAGAGGGGAGTTTGAAGAAAGATTGAAGGCATTAATTAAAGAGATAGTAAATTCCAACGGTAGGATTATTTTATTCATAGATGAGCTGCATACGGTAGTTGGGGCTGGAGCAGCTGAAGGAGCTATTGATGCTTCTAATATGCTAAAGCCTTCTTTAGCAAGAGGGGAGCTTCGTTGCATCGGTGCAACTACTATTAATGAATACAAGAAAAATATTGAAAAGGATGCTGCCTTAGAAAGAAGGTTCCAACCTATTTTGATAAAACCTCCTACGGTGGAAGATACTATTTCTATTTTAAGGGGTTTAAGAGAGAAATATGAACTTCATCACGGCGTTAAAATAAAAGACGCTGCTTTAATAGCTGCTGCAACATTATCAAATAGATATATTTCTGACAGGTTCCTTCCGGATAAAGCTATTGATTTAATAGATGAAGCTGCTGCACAACTTCGTATTGAGATTGATAGTATGCCAGCAGAAGTAGATGAAAGAGAAAGGAAGATTATGCAGCTTCAGATTGAAAAGCAAGCTCTTATGAGAGAGAAAGATGAAGCTTCAAAAGAGAAATTGGAAAAATTAGAATTGGAATTAGCGAATTTGAAAGAAGAGAGAGATAGATTAAAGCAGCAATGGCTTAATGAAAAGGAATATATTAATAAGATTCAGAATCTTAAAGCTGAGATAGAAAAATCTAAGATAGAAGAGCAGGAAGCAGAAAGAAGAGGGGACTATGCTAAAGTAGCTGAGATAAGATATGGAAAATTGTTACAATTACAGAATGAATTAAAGAGAGCGAATGAAGAGTTAGCATTGATTCAGAAAGATCATCGCATGTTAAAAGAGGAGGTGGATGAGGAGAATATTGCGCAAATAGTATCAAAATGGACTGGGATACCCGTTTATCGTATGTTGGAAGGAGAAAAGGAAAGATTAATCCATATGGAAGAGCGATTGAGAGAAAGAGTAGTAGGGCAAGAAGAAGCATTAGAAAAAGTTTCAAATGCAATTCGTCGGGCGAGAGCTGGACTTCAGGATCCTAATAGACCTATTGGCTCTTTTATATTCTTAGGACCGACTGGAGTTGGTAAGACAGAATTATCGCGCGCTTTAGCAGAATTTTTGTTTGATGATGAGAAAGCCATGGTAAGATTAGATATGTCAGAATATATGGAAAAGCATTCTGTCTCCAGATTAATAGGAGCTCCTCCCGGATATGTTGGATACGAAGAAGGCGGTTATTTAACTGAAACAATAAGAAGAAGACCATATAGCGTTATATTGCTTGATGAAATTGAAAAAGCTCATTCAGATGTTTTTAATATCTTGCTGCAGATACTTGAGGATGGCAGATTAACTGATGGAAAAGGAAGGACAGTAGATTTCAAAAACACCGTTATAATAATGACTTCAAATTTAGGAAGTTCTACAATCGCAGATTATGATTATGATAAAGAGATCATTAATCGCAAAATAAATGAAGAATTGAGAACTTTTTTCCGTCCTGAATTTTTAAATAGAATTGATGAGATTATTATCTTCAATAATTTAACAAGAGATAATCTGTTTCAGATTGTTCAAATTCAGCTGAAAAGAATCAATAAGTTTTTAGAAGAAAAAAAATTATCTGTATCACTTTCAGATGCTGCTATTGATTTATTATTACAATATGGTTATGAGCCTGCTTTTGGGGCAAGACCCCTCAAAAGAGCTATCCAGAAACATATTTTAGATGCCTTATCATTAAAATTGCTAAAAGGCGAATTTAAAGAAGGAGACAGTATCTTTGTTGATGCTGAAAATTCAAAATTTATTTTTGGAAAAGAAGAAAATATTTTAACTAATTAATGCCGATGACCTTTTAAAGCTTTTTTAATCTCCATTTCAATAGCTTTTCTCTTTGCTTCTTCTCTTTTATCATACAATTTTTTACCTTTCGCCAAAGCTATTTCTATTTTTATGATACCCTTTTTTAAATAAACTTTTAGAGGGATAATTGTGAATCCTTTTTGTTGAACTTTGGATTGAAGGCGTATAATTTCTTTTTTATGCATAAGGAGCTTACGCGGTCTTAAAGGATCATGATTAAAATAACTGGAAGAACTGTATAAGGAAATATTGCAATTTATTAAATAAATTTCATTATCTTTAATTTTTGCATAGCTATCTTTTAAACTAATTCTTCCGTTTCGGATAGATTTTACTTCTGAGCCTTGCAAAGCAATACCTGCTTCGTATGTTTCAATAATCTCATATTCATTAAAAGCTTTTTTATTCGTTGCTAAAATTTTTATAGAATCTTTCATAATTTATTAATTGGTTGATCAAAAAAGATTTTACCATAAAATATCAAAAAATGTATCACGCAAAGACGCAAAGCTCGCAAAGGTTATAGGTGATAGGTGATAGGTTATAGTAGATAAAGTGAATGAAGCAGGGGA
>CAYREJ010000195.1:0-5260 GCA_964423235.1 uncultured Acidobacteriota bacterium
TGCGAGCTTTGCGTCTTTGCGTGAAATAATTATTTGAATACTCACGCAAAGAACGTAAAAAAAAGAAGTTAAGAAGCTAGGAAGCTAAGGAAAGAAAATGATCTTTGCAATCTTTGCGTGAAAAAATAAAATTACGCTAAGCAAAATTTCAAGCCACAAAAAGCGCAAAATAATCTCAAAATAATAATTTTGGAGAAAATTGACCAGATACTTATTACTTTTACTTTACAAATTTGACAAGAATAAAATCTTTAAATATAATTAAAAAGCAAAAATGAAGGCGCGTAGCTCAATGGGAGAGTGCTACCTTGACGCGGTAGAGGTTAGCGGTTCGATCCCGCTCGCGCCTACCATTTATTTTAATCTCTTAGCCAATTTATGATAAAAGTTAATATAGAAAACATAAATTACATAGAAGTAAACGAAGGAGAGAAAATCTATAATTTACTTAATAAGCTCGGTTTATCTGAAGAAGAAATAATAGCAGCTAAAATAAACAATGAGCCGGTGGATTTAAGTCGTGAAATTACAGAAGAATGCACCATTGATTGGATAAAAAAAGATTCTCCTGAAGCTTTAGATATTTATAGACATAGTACTTCTCACTTGCTTGCTCATGCTGTGAAGGAATTATTTCCGGATGTCCAAATTGGTATCGGTCCGACAATCGAGGAAGGTTTCTATTATGATTTTCTTAAAAAAGAACCCTTCAGTCAGCAGGATTTAGAAAAAATTGAAAAAAAAATGAAAGAATTAGCTGAAAAAAATTTCCTTATTGAAAGGATAATTTTAGAAAAAGAAAAAGCAATTGATTACTTTCGCAAGCAAGGTGAAAATTTAAAAGTGGAATTAATTCAAGAAAAAGGGGGAGAGCTTGTAAGTTGTTATAGACAAGATAATTTTATAGATTTTTGTCTCGGACCGCATCTTTACTCCACAAAATTAATAAAAGCATTCAAATTATTAAGTGTAGCAGGAGCATATTGGAAAGGTTCGGAAAAAAACCCTCAACTACAAAGGATTTATGGAACAGCTTTTTTTACTGAGAAAGACCTAGAAGATTATTTAAAAAAAATAGAAGAAGCTAAATTAAGGGATCACCGAAAGTTAGGAAAGGAATTAGATTTATTTTCCATACAAGAAGAAATAGGGCAGGGATTAATTTTATGGCATCCGAAAGGAGCAATTATTCGCAGGATAATTGAAGAATTTTGGTATTCTGAACATTATAAAAGAGGATACAATGTAGTTTACACGCCTCATATAGCAAGAATACAACAATGGGAAACAAGCGGGCATTTAAGTTTTTATAAAGAAAATATGTATAGTCCGATGGATGTAGAGGGGGTAAGCTATATCATAAAACCTATGAATTGTCCATTTCACTTAATGATATATAAAAATAAATTGAGGAGTTATCGGGAATTACCTTTAAGATGGGCTGAAATGGGCACCGTATATAGATATGAAAGGTCAGGAGTTATGCATGGGCTTATGAGAGTGCGAGGCTTTACTCAAGATGATGCCCACATATTTTGCAGAGCTGACCAGCTAAAAAACGAGATTATCGAAGTATTAAACTTTGCTAAATTCATTCTTTCTACCTTCGGCTTCTTCAATTATAAAATATTTCTCTCAACAAGACCGGAAAAATATGTTGGGGAATTAAGTAATTGGGAAATAGCTACTGAAGCTCTTAAGGAAGCTTTAGAGGAAACAAAAACTGATTATTCCATAGACCCCGGAGAGGGTGTTTTTTACGGACCTAAAATAGATATAAAGATTGAAGATATATTAGGTAGATGGTGGCAATGTGCTACTATCCAAGTGGATTTTAACCTGCCTATAAGATTCAATTTAAATTATATAGGGCAAGATGGTAAAGAACACCAAGTATTAATGGTCCATAGGGCTTTATTAGGTTCTCTGGAAAGATTTTTTGGAATCCTAATAGAGCATTATGGAGGAGCTTTTCCTTTATGGTTAGCCCCCATTCAATTAATTATTTTACCTATTGCTCAAAGACATATCCCTTATGGAAGAAAATTATATGAATTCTTTAAAGATAAAGGATTTAGAGTTGAATTTGATGAAAGACAAGAAAAATTAAATTACAAAATCAGAGAAGCCCAAATTCAGAAGATTCCTTTTATGGGCATCATTGGAGATAAAGAAGAAGCAGAACAAACTATTTCGATTCGTTCGCGCTCCGAAGGAGATATCGGTAAATTTTATCCGGAAGAATTTTGTGAAAAATTAATTCATTTGATCAATAATAAGAAATTAGATTTGAAATTAAAGGGGTGAGAATCTATTCATAAAGATTTAAGAATAAATGATAGGATAAGAGCAAAGGAAGTAAGGCTTATTGATGAGAATGGAAAACAAATTGGAATTGTTAGTAAATTTTCAGCTTTACAAATAGCTCAAGAAAAAGGATTAGATTTAGTTGAAGTTGCTCCTCAATCAAATCCGCCTGTTTGTAAAATCATGGATTATGGAAAGTGGTTATATCAGCAAAGCAAAAAATTGCAACAAGCCAAAAAGAAACAAAAAATCTCACAACTAAAAGAAATAAAATTTAGACCGAGAATAAGCGAGCATGATTATCAGTTCAAAAAAAAGCATATTGAAGAATTTTTAAAGGAAGGAAATAAAGTAAAAGTGATGGTTATATTTAAAGGAAGAGAAAGAGCTTATAGTGAATTAGGAGCTAAAATAATTAATAGATTAATTGAAGAACTATCTAATATAGTTATAGTGGAGCAATCTCCTAAATTTGAAGGATTTCAAATAAATGCTATTCTTGCTCCAAAAAAAATTCAAAGCGCTAAAGAAGCTTCTCAATAATAAATTTGCATTTTTTTAAAATTTTTATTAAATTCCTTTATTTAAATAAAAGAGGAGAAAATTATGGCGAAATTGAAGACTCATAAAGGGGCTGCCAAAAGAATGAGAATCACGAAAACTGGCAAAGTCCTCCGTAATAAAGCTTATAAAAGCCATTTGCTAACCAAAAAAGGAAGAAGCAGAAAAAGGAAATTAGGCAAAAAAGCATTGGTTTCAAAAGCAAATATTAAAAAAGCTAAAAGAATGTTAGTTCATTAAAACGATTTCATCTTAACCAAAAGGAGAAATATAAAGATGCCGAGGGTAAAAAGAGGAAATAAAAGAAGATTAAAGAGGAAGAAGATTTTAAAATTAGCTAAAGGATATTGGGGGGGCAAACATAGATTATATAGAATTGCTAAATTAGCAGTAGAGAAAGGTTTACTTTACGCCTATAGAGATAGAAGAAATAGAAAAAGAGAATTTCGGAAATTGTGGATTTTAAGAATTAACGCAGCAGTAAGAAATTATGATCTTTCTTATAGCAGGTTTATTAATGGTCTTTCGAAAGCAGGCTTAAATATTAATAGGAAGATGTTAGCTGATTTAGCAATTAGTGATCCCGAAGCATTCCGTGTTTTGGTATCAAAGGCTAAGGAAGCTTTAGGAATGCCTATTCAGTAAATAAAAACAATAATACAAAAATAATATTATGAAATCTTCCTCTGTTATAAATTCAATAATAATAGTAGCTACATTTATTTTTTTGGCAAAAACAATTTATTCTGAAGATATTGCTGAAAAGAGCAAAAGAATCCATCAGGAATCTTTTGTGATAGATACGCATATTGATACTTTAATAAGAATTTTAGATGGAAATTATGATTTGATGGAGAATGATCCGGAGGGACATATAAGCTTGCCATATTTAAAAGAAGGAGGATATGATGCTGTAATTTTTTCATTGTGGGTGGAACCGAGTCTTTTTCCGAATAGAGCTAAAAGATTATTAGACCTTTATGATGCTCTTCAGCAGCAATTGCAAAAACATTCAAAAGATATTGAGCTTGCATTAACACCGGAAGATATTATAAGAATAAATAAAAAAGGTAAGATAGCTGCGCTTATGGGTATTGAAGGAGGGCATGGCATTGAAGGAGATATAAGAATACTTAGAGTAATGTATCAATTGGGAGTTCGGTATTTGACAATTACCTGGAGTGTGAATAATGAATTTGGTGATTCTTCAAGTGAAAATGAAAAATGGGGAGGCTTATCTCCATTAGGGAAAGAATTAATTAAAGAAATGAACAAATTAGGCATGATTATAGATGTTTCACATGTTTCTGATAAAACTTTTTTTGATATTCTAAAAATTACTAACAAACCTGTTATAGCATCTCATTCAAGCGTAAGAGCAATTTGTTCGCATCATAGGAATTTAACTAATGATCAATTAAAAGCTTTGGCAAAAAATGGAGGAGTCGTATTTATAAATTTTTATCCTGCCTTTTTAGATGAAGAGTATAGAAAGGCTATTAAAAAAGCTTATGATGAATTAAGTCCTCAATTAGAAGAGATCAAGAAAAAGTATAAAGATGATTTTTCAAAAGTTTGGGTTTATTCAAATAAACTTATAAAAGATAGGATGGCATCAGAGAAACAAGTTCCTTTAGATAAGATAGTTGAGCATATTGATTATGTAGTAAAGCTTATAGGAGATGATTATGTAGGAATAGGAAGTGATTTTGATGGAATGCCTACAACTCCAGTAGGCATGGAGAATTCCTCAAAATTACCTCAATTAACCTTAAAGCTTTTGCAAAAAGGATATTCAGAAGAATCAATAAAGAAGATATTAGGTGGGAATTTTATTCGAGTATTTAAAGAAGTATCAAGAAAGTAAAAGTCCCCCAAAAACTAATTAGTCAGTTTTCTCCAAAGAACTAATCAAAATGGTTATTATCCTTCATAAAAACAATATCTTTTAAAATTAAACCACGAGATTAACATAAGATTTTCTTTTTCTGTTTAAATCTGTGTTAATCTGTGTTAATCGCATGAAAAAATCTTGTGATAATCTTGTGGTTTAATATTTTTCCTTGCTTTTGGAGAAAACTTGAATGCTTGCTCAATTTATTGATTATATTTTTTAACCACAAAGGGCACAAAGTTAACACGAAGAACACAAAGTTTTTTCTAAAAAATATCTATTCTTTGCGAGCTTTCTGTCTTATTTGTGATCCTTGTGGCTTATAATTTTTTTGCCATTGGCTTTTAGGATTTTGAAAACTCTGACTATTTGCACTATTTACAATTAATTTTAGTATATGATATCATTATATTCTATAATCTGATCAATTTTTTCCAAAAGCAAAAAAAAGATATTAAACCACAGGATTATCACAAGATTGGGTCATGGGTTATAAGT
>CAYREJ010000196.1:0-5254 GCA_964423235.1 uncultured Acidobacteriota bacterium
CCCTGCCTGGAATTAGGCGCCCCGTTGCCCGAGGGGCGCCATTTTTATTCTCTCCGAACTCTGTGTCCATTGTGGTAAGCAAAAAGTGAGAGTGAGAGTGAAAAAGTGAGAGGTTAGCAAGTTCTCCCGATGTAGGTAGTCAGTTTTCTCCAAAAGCAAGGAAAAATATTAAACCATAAGATTAACACAAGATTCTTTCATGCGATTAACACAGATTAACACAGATAAAGAAAATCTTGGGTTAATCTCGTGGTTTGATTTTAAACAATATTATTTTTATAAAGGATGATAACCATTTTGATTAGTTCTTTTGAAAAAACTGACCAGCTATCTCTCGATAAATTGCTAACTCTCACTCTCACTTCTCACTCTCACTTCTTACTTTAGGTCTTGCGGGAACTTATTTCAGTCAATAAATATTTATGATCTAATGGGTCCAGATAAGCCTTACTTTGCAGCAATAAAGTATAAATTAATTCTTCTAATATATGAATTAAAGATATTCTTTTTTCTGCATGCGGTAAATCAGAGAAATTATTAAGAATAGTATCAAAATCAATTCTTCCATAATTTAAATCAATATTTTGCAATCTATTCTTATAAGATAAATTGATATATTCCACTGACTTATTAATTATTGTATCAACTTCTTCGGGACATTTTTCATTAAGAAAATCATAAGCGAAAGAAAGAATATCATTATAAGATTCCACTATATCAAGGAGTTCATATTCAGCTTCAATAGTTTCTTTACTTTCTTTCATTTCTTCTTTTTTACTAATTAATGATATAGCCCCAATTGCCTTGAAAGCCCAGATTAATTTGCAAGTTTCCAAATTAGATAAGTAGCTCATATTGCAAATGCTCTGGATATCATAATTGCCATTGCAAAGGCTAAGAATATGATTTTCATCCTCCGTTATATTAATATTCATAATTAATTTTTCGCATTCAGGTGTTTTAACAGGAACATTTAGCACTGAAGATAAGCCATTAGATATTTTGGACCAATAATTAATTTGTTTAATTCCATTAAAGATAATAGGCTCAATTTGCAACTCAAATAAGATAACAGCTTCATTTTCTAAATCGCTAAGGATTAATTCGTACTCACCAGCTTTCCAATTAAATATACTATAAATTATGTCCATTACATGTCTTTTCAGGGCTTCAAGCAAATGTTCCGCGTTGATAGCTCCCATCTCGCATAAGATGGAACCCAATTTCTTCCCCGGTTGTATTGACTTTGAAGCTTCAAGATATTGAGAAACAGTAATGTCTCCATATTTAAGAAGAGATTCGCCTAACCTTTCATCCGGATCATTAGATGTAGCAAAAACAATTTTACCTTCTTTTAAAAATATTGATTTTTCATAATTTAAAAGCTTGCATTTTAAGATGCCAGTTTCTTTATTTTTCGCAAGTGAGTATAATAATTCAGGTATAGAAGAGGTCTCAAAAGAACCTTTGATGCTTAATAATTCTTCCATAATTATTGAGCTACAGATATGCCATTTTTAGAAGAAGATTTTATTAAAAACATCGCTTCATCAGCCTTTCTAATCAATTCATTTTTAGAATTAGCATGCTTAGGAAAAGAAGCGATACCGAAGCTTGCAGTTAAATAAGATTCCAATCCTTCAGATATTAAAAAAGGCTTATTAGCTATGGTATTTCTAATTCTTTCAGCCACTAAGAAAGCTCCGGAAGTATCAGTTTCCGGTAAAATAATGCAAAATTCATCTCCACCATATCTTACCACTTTATCAATCCCCCTTACTGATAAAATTATCCTATGAGCAACTTCTTGCAAAACCTTACTTCCCATTAGATGACCATGCTTTTCATTTACTTCTTTTAAATTATCAATATCTAAAAAAATAATTGATAAAGTTGTTTGGAATTTTCTTGACTTTTCTACTTCATCTTCAAGGAATTTTTCAAAAAATCTTCTATTATAAGCATCAGTAAGATCATCTTTAATTATAAGTTCTCTCGCTTTATTATGTAGAAGCGAATTTCTAACGGCTGGAGTTATTTCAGAAGCTAAAACAGAAACTAAGCGAATGCTTTCAGGTGAAAAATCTCCTTCTTCATCAATTCTTTTTGCATTAATTAATAAACCAAAACCACCAATAGAGGAAGAGATTGGAGAAAGAATAATTGATTTATAACTGGGGTTTCTATGTGGGAGATTGAGATATTCTTTTTCTGGAAAATACACTAATTTCCCATTCTTTATTACTTCTTTTAGATAATTTTCCGGAAAATTTAAAAAACCTATTTCATTTTCATCTTTACTTACTCCTCTTAAGCTATGAACAGACAGTAAATCCTCTTCTTTATTATATAGCAAGAGAGAGCCTATGGAAGCTCCCGTTAATTCCATAGAAGAATCAATGATTAAATTAAGCAAAGGGTCTAATTCCATAGTAAAAGAAATCTGTTTAATTATTTGAAATAGAGTTGTTTCCTTCTTAAGTTGAGAAGCTAAGCTATCAGACGGTTTCTTCAATAATTGAAGCAATTTCTTTACATTAAATGATTTAATCGGAGAAATTAAATAATAATCAGCACCCTTTTTCACATACTCTATTATACTATCAATATCATCCGGTCCTACTATAATAAAGGATATCAAAGGATATTTTAATTTTGTTTCCATTAAAAGGTCGCCATTTTTGTCAAGAGGAAATACCTTTTCACTTACAAATACAAAATTTAATTTCTCCTTATCTATACATTCTTTTAATTCATTCAAATCATAAACTTCTTTTTCTTGTATCTTAAATTTCTTCCCAATTTCTTTTACTAATAAATTCTTATCTTTTTTTTGAATACCAAAGAAAAGACTTCTCAGAAGCATATTTATTTTTTATCTTCAAAACTTGATGTAAGAAAAACCTTCATTAATTCAATAGGTAGCGGGAAAATAATAGTAGAATTCTTTTCCGAAGCGATTTCTGTAAGAGTTTGGAGATACCTTAATTGAATAGTAAGAGGTTCGGATGATAAAGTTTTAGCCGCTTCTTTAAGAGTTTGCGAAGCCATCAATTCTCCTTCAGCATGAATTATTTTAGCTCTTTTTTCTCTTTCAGCTTCAGCTTGTTTTGCCATAGCTCTTCTCATTTCTTCAGGTAAATCAACATGTTTTACTTCTACTAAAGATACTTTAATTCCCCAAGGATCTGTATGAGAATCAAGTATCTGTTGCAATTTCTGATTTAACTTCTCTCTTTTGCTTAATAATTCATCTAACTCCACTTCCCCCAATACACTACGCAAAGTAGTTTGAGCTAACTGCGATGTAGCATATTTATAATCTTCTACTTGCACAACTGCATTCTGAGGATGAAATACCCGGTAATAAACTACAGCATTGACTTTAACTGAAACATTATCTTTTGTTATGACATCTTGTGGCGGTATATCATGAACAATAGTTCTTAAACTTATTCGCACCATCCTATCAATTGGAGCAAATACAAATATTAGCCCCGGTCCTTTTGCTTGAGGCAGCAATCTTCCTAATCTGAATATTACCGCCCTCTCGTATTCCCTTAAAACCTTTATCCAAGAAAATAGAATATACAAAACTATAAATAAAATGAAATATCCTGCGTATGGCATCTTTTCCTCCTATTGTTTATTTTTTATTTGCTAACTTAATTAGATTGCCTTTTTTTAACATATAATTTTAAACCTTCTGTTCTTTCTACTAAAACTTCTTCGCCTTCTGAAATATCCTCTAATGAATAAGCATCCCATAATTCACCAAATACAAAAACTTTTCCTTGTTTTTTAATATCAGTTTTTGCAATCCCTACCTTCCCAATTAATCCTTTATCACCAGTCGTAGGTTTCATTCTATGAGCTCTTATCGCCAAAGTTAATAAAAAAACAGTTATGATGCTTAGAAAGATTGATATCGGGATTAAAACTGATAAACTAACTTTCATTTCTTCCGGTGGAGCATTTATTAGCATTAAGCCACCTATTATCATTGATAAAATACCTCCTATTGCTAACATACCATAGCTCTGTATCTTAGCTTCTAAAATAAATAATAACATTGCTAAAATAATGAAAAATATCCCTGCTAAATTTATCGGCAATATCTGAACAGAAAAGAAAAAAAGGATTAAGCAAACTGCACCGACTATCCCTGGCAGTATTAATCCCGGATTGGAAAGCTCAAAGAAAATTCCTAGCATTGCTAATCCTAATAAAATGAAAGTTATATTTGGGTCCGCCAGAAGGCTTAAAAATTTTTGTCTCCAATTCATTTCTATCCATTTTATTTTAGGGTTATCCAGAACTATCTTAGTTTCTTCATTATTAAATCTTTTTATCTTTGTTCCATTTATCTTTTTTATTATCTCATCAACATCCTTGCAAACATATTCAACGATTTTATTTTTAAGAGCTTCTTGATCAGAAAAAGATAGACTTTCAGTAATAGCTTTTAATGCTAAGTCAACATTCCTACCTTTTTTCTCTACAATGCTTTTCATAAAAGCTACGGCATCGCTTTCCAATTTTTTCATCATAGTCTTGGTTAATTCTTCGCTTTTATCTTGGCTGGAATCTACCAAAGGAATAGGATGAGCAGCGCCGGTATTGGTTCCGGGTGCCATAATTGCTATGTCGCTTGCCATCAAAATAAAAAAACCTGCTGAAGCAGCTCTGGAACCACTCGGTGAAACATAAACGGCAATAGGAACTTTTGATTTTAGCATAGTTTGAATAATCGTTCTGGTTGATTCTCCCAACCCTCCAGGAGTATTTATTTCTATTATCATTAAAGAAGCTTCTTCCTTATTTGCTTTATTTATAAGGTCTTTCACATATTGAGCTGAAATAGGCTGAATCGCCGTGTCAAGCTTAACTACATATATTAAATTCTCACCACCATAAAGAAGTTTAGTTATAAATAAAATTATCACTCCATAATATAAATTGTTTACTATTCTATTTTTCATTCCTTATACCTAATTTTCATTTAATTATAATATGCCTTTTTATAATAGTCAATATAATGAGTTTATAGAGTTTATAGAGTTGAGAGTTTATAGAGTTCCACAAAGTATCACCATCTTTCAAATTAATAGCTAATAGCTTATTAGCCATAGGTAATAATTCCTATAACCCATGACCCATGACCTATAACCTATTTTGCAGTTTGTAGAGTTGAGAGTTTATAGAGTTCCACAATTTCTTACCTTTTGCCTTATTATTTACCATTATTAATTAT
>CAYREJ010000197.1:0-5193 GCA_964423235.1 uncultured Acidobacteriota bacterium
GTTTAGCATAATTTTATTTTTTCACGCAAAGCTCGCAAAGTTCGCAAAGATCATCTTATCCAATCCTAACATATTCCAAGACATCCCTTTTCCATAAGGCGATGCCAATACAGATACTTGATGCTCTTGTCCCAATGTAAACCCAGAAGCCCTGAAAAATATTCTCCTACATAATAATCTGGGAGAAAATAGATCTAACTTAATTTTACCTTATAGATAAGCCTATCAATTTCCAATAAGTAATTGCGATAAGATTAAAAATTATTAAAGCAAATATATTTAAAAGCATCCCAAATTTAACTGAATCTTTTATTTTATAATAGCCGGATGAATAAGCAATAGCATTAGGTGGAGTTCCAACCGGAAGCATAAAAGCTAAGCCGGACGGGATTGCTACATAAAAAACAGCAGCAATGGGATTCATTGATAAATAATCAGATAATTCTAATACTAAAGGCAAAACAATTGCTACTACTGCCGAATTAGAAATGAATTCTGTTAATAATAAGCAACTAAAGCTGATTATTAAGCCAAAAAATATGGGCGAACCTTCTAATCCAATTAGAAAATCTTTTAAATAATAACTAAAGGCATGCGTCTCATACAATGTTTTTCCTAAAGCTATTGAACCTCCGTATAACAAAATTATACCCCAGCTCACATATTGTTCAATATCTACCCAACTTACAATCCCAAAAATAACAATAGTAGTTGCAGAAAATATTGAAATGATAGCTAATCCTAAAGTATCTCCAAACAATATCCATAATAAAATTGTTATCAACATAATTCCAAGCATTATCTTCTCTGAAGAATTCCAAATCTTTATTTCATTAACTCTTTCTCTTATATAAGCTTTTGCGATTTCCATATCATTATAATTATCTTTTTCCTTAGAAATAATAATAAGTAAAATTATAATGCAAATTGCAATCATCAATACAACAAAAGGAATGGCTGCTTCTATCCAATAAAAAAAACTTATATTATAATGCTGATTTTTAATTATCCCATAATCTTTTAGCAAGGCAATAGCAAGGGCATTCCTAGCCCCTCCTAATAAAGTGCCTACTCCGCCTATAACTGAGCCCCAGCATAAAGCTAAAAATAAAGCTTTCCCCAATTGGCTTTCTCCCCTCTTTAATTTCATACAATGAGCTATTTCTAAAACAACAGGAAAAATCATTGCTGCAACAGCATGTTCCGGCATTAATAATGACAACAAACAAGTTATCAATGCTACAGAAATAACTAATCTTGAAGGAGTCTTTCCATATTTCATTAATATGAAAAAAGCCATTCTTAAAGCTAAACCACTCTTCATCATTCCGGAAGATAATATAAAAACCCCTATAATAAAAAAAACCGCTTCATTGCCAAAATAGCTAAATACGACTTTAGCTGGTAATATTCCAAATGCAGGAATAAGCCCCAAAACAATTAACCCAGTTATTGCTAATGGCAATAAATCAGTTGCCCAAAAAAAAGTAGCTAAAGAAAATATGCAAAAACTTTTATATACTTTCGGATTCTTCCCTTGGTAAGGTTGCAAAATAAATAAAAAAAATAGGAACCAAACTATTAAAATGAAAATGAATTTCCTTTTTTTCCACACTTCCATTAATTACCTTATCTAAAAAGAATAAAGCCAATAGCTAATAACAGCTGCCGATAAAGTATTAAGAAAATTAACACTTTCTTTATCAACTAAATTCTTTGATTCAAAAAAACTTCCCATATAGCTTTCAATAATATTTGCTATGATAGCAGCCAAAATTACTATTAAAGCTGCTTTTATTTCTATCAACTTTAATCCAATAGCAACTACTGCAACAATTGCCGCTGCTACTAATCCGGCTAAAGAACCTTCTAAAGAAATCGCCCCTTCTGACCCGGGCTTGACTTCTTTAAAAGAAACTAAAGAAAAAGTTCTTTTCCCCTTCCATTGCCCAATTTCACTTGAAACAGTATCCATAGCTGCTGCAGCAAATGAAGCAACAAATGCTAAAATATATAACTCTTTAACCTCATTTAAACTAAAATAAGCAAAAGGACCTATAATAGTTGCTACACCACATTTTGATATAGCATTTTTCCAACCACGTGCTCCTACCTTTCTTTCTGCTAAACCTTTCTTCTCTTTTTCTTTATACCCAAGTTTAGTAGATAAACTTCCTAATATAAAAAAAGATGCTAATACAATAAATCCTTTCAAGCCTAAAAATGTATAAATACTGATTCCTATGAAAACTCCTGCGAAAAGCCCCAATATATCTACAGTCCTTAATAAAAAAGAGATTAATGCAAATATAACCGTTACTACCACTCCATAAAGAAAATTTGTCTTTATTGTTTCACCCGCAAGAGGAATCTTTATTTGATAAAGAGAATACATCAGAAAACTTCCCAACAAAGGGATAGTTATATTATCATCCAACTTAATGGGATAACTTTCTAATAAAGCTGAAATGAATGTTACAATAATTGGGATGAAGATAAAATTATAAAAAAAGGGAAGAGGCGGAGCCGGTTTCCCTAAAGAAGTCCACCAGGCTAATAAGCTCGCTCCCAATGAACCAAAAATAATATATGAAATTGTTCCCTCATAAGATTTTTCATTATTCCAAGCTAATTTATGTTTACCGAATAAAGTTCCCACTAAAGCTGCACTACCATCTCCAAATGCCATTATTGCCCAAATGGAAGCAGCAATGTAAAAATGATTATGATATATTAAAATTAAAAGAAATACTGTAATTGGATATAGGAGTATTCCTAAAGGATAACCCTTTTCTTTCTCTGAAGCTCTATATATTTTTTCTCCTCCTAATCGCGGAAGGATAAATGCATTATTAATAAAAGCAAGTAAAGCACATATTAAAGCTAAAGGTAGCGATAAATAGCGCAGCAATAAAGAAAATAAGCCTACTGACATATGAACTATCTTTCTTTTAATTTCTCTCTTTTGTTCTTTATCTAATTGCATTTTCTATCCATTCAATAGTAATTTTCATTCCTTCAGAAAAAGGTGTGATTCTATAACCTAATTCTCGCATTGCCTTAGATGAATCGTAAGCCCAATTGTGCTTAAAAATATTAACTACCTCATGCGTAATTAAAGGCTCAACTCCAAAAAATTCAGCTCTCCAATAATGAAGAAAACCAAAAAGATAAGCAACCCAATAGGGAAGCTTCCTGTTCAAAAGTTTTTTCCCGCTTACCTCTGAAATATAAGAATACAATTCCAGTAAGGATTTATTTTCACCTCCCATAATATATCTATCTCCAACCTTACCTTTTTCAATTGCTTTGATAATTCCATCAGTAAGGTCTTTTATATAAGCATAAGACCAAACTTTATCTCCCCCCAAAATCCCTATCGTCTTCCCTTTTAAATAATCAATTATAATTTTACTAACTAAATTCCCCTCCGTTAAATTTCCCGGACCATATATTACTCCCGGATATATTCTTACTATGGGAATATCCTTCTTAATTAATTCATAAGCTTTTTCATCCCCATAATATTTGCTCTTCTCATAATCATTATGAAAATGATATGGAGAATGAACATTTTCTTCAGTGCAGGTCCCATATTCATCCGATGGTCCTATTGCTATAAAAGAAGATATATAAATAATTTTTTTTATCTTATAATCATAAGCAACAGTAAATAATTTTTCTATTGCTTCTACATTTGTCTTATAAAATACGGATTTATCTTTTGCCCACATTTTTACAAAAGCAGCTGTATGAATTAAATAATCGCATCCCTGCAATTGATCCTTAAAACTTTCTATGCTTAGCAAATCACCATACACCAATTCAACAGAAGGATCAATTTGAAATTGTTTCTTCTCGGAGCTCAAAGGCTTCCTAATTAAAGCTTTAACTGCATATCCCGATTGCACAGCATCATTAGCTAAAACAGTCCCTAAATAACCACTGGCTCCTGTTAAAAAAATTTTCCCTCTCATTACCTTATCCCCTCATCTTTGTTTCCGAAATTTATCCTTCCAATAATTTAAAGTATCAATTAAGGTTTGCTCAATAGAGTAAGAAGGCTGCCACCCTAATTTCTTAAGCTTTGTATTGTCTCCCAATAAATAAGGAATCTCTATCGGACGATACCTTTCTTTATCAACTTCTATCTCTATTCTTCTATCGGAGAGACTTATTGCTTTATCCAATATTTCTTTAATGCTATAAGCTTTCATACTGCAAACATTATAAACATCCCCAATCTCCCCTTTTTCCATTATAAGAGCATAAGCTTTTATAACATCTCTCACATCGCTAAAATCTCTGCTGCTTCCCAAATTTCCCACTTTTATAATCGGCTCTTTATTGAACACTTCAATTTGTGCTATCTGATAACAAAAAGACGAGCATACAAAAGAAGGCTTTTGACGAGGTCCCGCATGGTTAAAAGACCTCGTTCGTAATATTGGCAACCCTTTGGAATAATAATATTGCATGCCTAAATATTCTTGTGTGATTTTAGAAATAGCATATGGTGTAAATCCCTTCAACGGAAAGCTTTCTTTAATTGCTTCACTACTATCGCTCTTGCCATATTCTTCCGCCGATCCTACTAATAAGATTTTTGGCTTCCTTTCCAAATAACTGCAAGCTTCCAATAAATTAAAAACACCTAATATATTAATCTCATATGTAGCTTTTTTCTCTTTCCAAGAATGATGAACATTTGATACAGCCGCTAAATGAAATACCCAATCCGGATTAAATTCCCTTAAGCAATCATTTAAAAAATCCTCATCTAATATGTTTCCTTTATATAATTTTAAATTTGCTTTTGCTTCTTCAGTTAAGTTTTCTAATTCTTCACTATGCAAATATATTCCAGCAACTTCATGATTTAAAGATAAAAGGTATTCACTCAAATAACTTCCTACAAATCCCGTTATCCCGGTAATAAATGACTTCATATGCTATTTTCCCTTAAATTATTTTTAAAATATAGCAGACTTCCATCTAATAATCAATGGATAATGGAGTTTATAGAGTTTATAGAGTTGAGAGTTGAGAGTTCCACAAATTATGACTGCTTTGGCGAAAAGTAATCATTTTCAAAGAAGGATTAGCACAAGATTAAAAATAGATTAAATTAACATAAGAAATCCTGTGTTAATCTGTGTTAATCCCGTGGTTTAAAATTGAAACCACAGGATT
>CAYREJ010000198.1:0-5189 GCA_964423235.1 uncultured Acidobacteriota bacterium
GGGAGCTATAGGTGGGATATGGGCGATAGCAGATTTTTACTTGGAATTTTAATAATTAAAGTTTTTTAATGTTGCTTTCCCGATAAGCGAGACCGAATCTTTTCCAAAAATTTCCTTTACTTCATTTATGAATGAATCTTTAAGGCTTACATAAAATTCCTTTGCTACTTTTAATAAAACTTTTTTCCTTTCTGGATATATGAACTGGATGAAAAGTGGAAGATTGCCTTTATTCTTTTCTATTAATTTTTTTAAAAGGATCAATTTTTCTTCAGGCAAACCCAACGGGGAAGTTTTTATTATCAATGCTGAGCCGAAATATTCCCAAGCTTCTTTTAAAGGAATAATGTTTGAAGCAATTAATTGTTTTCTATTTTCTTCAATATCTAATTTGCCGGTGATTATCACTTCTAAATTCTCTGAAATTTTGTAGCATAGTTTATCATAGGCATCCGGAAAAATATTCACTTCAATTCTTGCTGTTATATCTTCTAATTCGCAAATAGCCATAGTCTTTTTATTTTTAGTTTGTTTAGTTTTTATTTTGGTGATGATGCCAGCAAGAGAAACTTCTTGTTGATCAAAGGTCTCATTTAATTCCTCAATGGAACAAGTAGCAAATTCTTTAATTTCATCCATATATTTAGTAAGAGGATGACCACTCAAATAAAAGCCAAGTGCTTCTTTTTCATAATTAAGCAGAGTTAATTCATCCCATTCTTCATAGGCATTTCCTGAATTAACTGAGATATTATTATTTTCCTGAATTGTTTTAATCTCTTGCATGGGTGATAAATCAAAAAGAGCGAGCTGCCCACTTTCTTTATATTTTTTATACTTTTGTCCATGCTCCATAGCTTTATTAATTTGCTGAAATAAATATTTTCTGGGATAACCAAAGCAGTCAAAAGCTCCAGCTTTTACTAAATTTTCTATAACTCTTTTATTTACTTTTCCGAGGTCAACATTCTCGCAAAAATTAAATAGAGAAGTAAATCTGCCATTCTTTTTTCTTGATTTAAGAATAGCTTCCATAGCAGCAGTCCCTACATTTTTAACTGCTGTTAAGCTAATCCGAATTTTATTACCTTTCGTAATAAAATCTTTTTCGCTTTCATTAACATCCGGTGGTAAAACTTCAATATTCATTTCTTGACATTCTTTTAAATATTTAGAAATGTCTTCTGGGTTCCCTAATTTATGAGAAAGCAATGTTGCCATAAATTGAACTGGATAATAAGTTTTTAAATAAGCTGTCTGGTAAGCTAAATAAGCATAAGCAGTAGAATGCGATTTATTAAAGCCATACTCAGCGAAATTGCTCATTTTTTCAAAAATGCTTCTTGCTATATGTTCCGAGTAGCCTTTAGCTCTGGCACCTTCTATAAATTTATTTTCTTGTTGAGCCATTATATCTCTTTTCTTTTTACCCATAGCTCTGCGGAGAATATCAGCATCTCCTAAAGAATATCCAGCGACAGTGCTAGCAATCTGCATTACTTGTTCTTGATAAATTATGATTCCATATGTTTCTTTTAATATTTCTTCCATCTCCGGAAGATCATATTTTATTTCTACTAAACCGTGCTTCCTATTGCAAAAATCATCTATCATTTGGATAGGTCCGGGTCTATACAAAGCATTTAATGCAATTAAATCTTCAAATTTTGTAGGCTGAAATTTTTGCAGCTGTGCTTTCATACCAGCGCTTTCAAATTGAAAAATTCCATCAGTTTTCCCTTCACAAAACAATTTAAAAACATTTGGATCATCAAGAGGTATTTCATCAAGACTTACTTCTTCTCCTTTATCTTTCTTAATAAGATATAAGGTATCTTGGATGATCGTTAAGTTTATCAAGCCGAGAAAATCCATTTTTAATAAACCAATTCTTTCTAAGGCATTCATATCGTATTGCGTTACTATTTCTTTATTTTTTCCTTGAGAAAGAGGAACTAATTCAATGAGGGGTTTAGGAGCTATTACTATTCCAGCTGCATGAGTAGAAGAGTTTCTTATTAACCCTTCCAGTCGTTGAGCAATAGTTAATAACTCAGAAATTTGCGGATTCTTTGCCGCTTCTTGTAATTGAGGTATATTTGTTATGCAAGAAGCTAAAGAAACCCCAGGAGATGCTGGTATCATTTTAGTAATTTTATCAGTTTCCGAAAATTTAAACTCCAGCGCTCTTCCGACATCTTTAATGGCTGCTCTTGCTTGCATTGTTTGAAAAGTAATTATTTGAGCTACATTTTCCTCTCCATATTTTTCCTTTACATATTTAATAACTTCCTCTCTTCTTCTTGCACAAAAATCAATATCAATATCTGGCATCGTTATCCTTTGTGGATTGAGGAATCTTTCCATTAAAAGTTCATACTGCAAAGGGTCAATCTTTGTGATGCCTAAGCAATATGCTACTAAACTCCCAGCAGCAGAACCCCTTCCGGGTCCTACCGGAATGCTATTCTTTTTCGCATATTGAATAAAATCCCAAACTATCAAAAAATACCCCGTGAATTTCATATCCTTTATTATCTTGATCTCTTTTTCTAATCTCTCTTCATAATCTTTTATAGGATGCTTGAGCTTACCAGAATTATATTTTTTTATTAACATCTCTTTCTTTTCTTCAAAACTTTTCCTCACTATTGCTTCAAAATAACTTTCTGTCGTATAGTTTTCAGGAACTGGAAATTCAGGTAAAAGATATTGCTTTTCCGGTAAACTAACATTGCATCTTTTAGCAATTTCATAAGAATTATAAAGTGCATCCGGATATTCGCTAAAGATTTCTTTCATCTCTTCATAAGATTTTAAATAAAAATGATCGGTCTCAAATCTTAATCTTTTTTCATCTTTATAAGTTTTATTTGTTTGAATACAAAGTAAAATATCGTGAGCATGAGAGTCTTCCTGATAAATATAATGAGAATCATTAGTCGCTACTAAAGGTATTTTAAATTTTTTGGAAAGTTCTATTATTTTAGGTAAAATTTTATATTCTCTTTCTAAACCATGATTTTGGACTTCAAGAAAATAATTGCTTTCACCAAAAATATTTCTATATTCAAATATTATTTCTTCAGCCTTTTCTATATCATCATTTAATAATGCAGTAGATAATTCGCTGGTAAGACATCCGCTTAGTGCTATAAGCCCTTCGTGATGTTTTTTAAGAATTTCTTTATCAACTCTCGGCTTGTAATAAAAACCTTCCAAAAAAGCTATTGAAGCTAATTTAATTAGATTCTTATATCCGATTTCATTTTCTGCTAATATGGTTAAATGGTAATTATCGTCGCTACTTCTATTTTTAATACTAACTGGAGCTATATAAATTTCGCATCCAATTATTGGCTTAATATTGTATTTAGAAGCTTTATCCATAAAATGAATTGCTCCATATAAATTACCGTGGTCTGTGAGAGCAATAGCATACATATTTAATTCTGCTGCCCTCTTCAATAAAGAATCTAAGTTGCAAGCTCCATCAAGTAAACTATAATCGGAATGCACATGTAAATGAACAAAATCTACATAGCTCATAATTTACTCCCATTCAATTGTTGCCGGAGGCTTGTTAGTTATATCATAAATGACTCTATTGATACCTTTTACTTCATTAACAATGCGTGTAGAAATTTTATTTAATAATTCATAAGGCAAATTTGCCCAATTAGCAGTCATTCCATCTAAGCTTTTAACAGCTCTGAGAGCAACTACATAGCCATAGCTGCGCTTGTCTCCCATTACCCCTACCGTTTTTACAGGTAGCAAGACCGGAAAGCATTGCCATAATTCATTATAATAATTGGATGCTTTTATTTCTCCTATTATTATCTCATCAACTTTTCTGATTAATTCTAATTTTTCATTGGTTATCTTCCCTATTATTCTTACAGCCAAACCTGGTCCCGGAAAAGGATGCTGATTAATTATTTCTTCCGGTAAATTATTTAATTTCCCTATTTTTCTCACTTCATCTTTAAATAAATCTCTAAAAGGTTCAATTATCTTAAAGCCCATTTTTTTTACTTCTTTTACTAAATTGTGATGAGTTTTTATAATAGCTGATGAACCAATAGATTGCCCACTCTCAACTACATCCGGATATAATGTCCCTTGCGCAAAATATTTAATATCTTTTATTTCCTTAGCTATCTCTCCAAATACCTTAACAAAGGTTTTTCCTATTATTTTTCTTTTTCTTTCAGGGTCAGTTATATTTTGTAGATTCTTTAAAAACTCTTTTGAAGCATCAATTATTCTTATAGGTATTCCTAATGATTTAAATTGAAGCTTAACTTTATTAACTTCATTTTTTCTTAATAATCCATTATTTATAAATATAGCAATCATTCTTTTTCCTACTGCTTTAAACAAAATATAAGATAAGATAGTAGAATCAACGCCTCCGCTAACAGCTGTGAGTATCTTTCCTCCTTCAGTTTGTTCCTTTATATTTTTTATTAGCTTTTCAGTAAAAAGATTAATATCCCAATTTATTTTGCAGCCTGCTATTTCAAAAATAAAATTCTTTAATATATTTTCTCCATATTCCGTGTGAATTACTTCCGGATGAAATTGAAGCCCATATATCTTTTTTTTAGAATCTTCTATGCCGGCAAAAGGGCAATTTTCAGATGATATAATAGCAATAAAATTTTCCGGCAGCTTTTCTACTGAATCCCCGTGACTCATCCAAGCAGTAAATTCATTCGGGATATTCTTAAGCAGTAGGCTTTCTTTAATTTTTTTGACTTTGCTGTGCCCATATTCTTTTATTTTACTTCTTTTGACGGCTCCGCTTAAGCAGTGAGCAAGTAATTGCATTCCATAGCAAATTCCTAAAATAGGTAAATTTAAATTAAGAATTTCCATATTTAATTGCGGAGCACCTTTATCGTAGACGCTGCTAGGACCTCCAGATAGAATAATTCCTTTAGGCTCAAGCTCAATAATTTTATTAATTGGGGATCCAGAAGGAATTATTGAAGAATATACACCTTGTTCTCTAATCCTTCTTGCTATTAATTGAGTATATTGTGAGCCATAATCTATTACAACTATTCCTTCCTTCATAACGATAAATTATAAGGTAATAGATTCTTTTTTGCAAAGTGGTTATGTATAAATAGTCAGTTTATTCCAAATGCTAAAAGCAAAGCCAATGGCAAAAAAATTAG
>CAYREJ010000199.1:0-5147 GCA_964423235.1 uncultured Acidobacteriota bacterium
GACAGGAATGTCTGTGCTACTTCTTTGCGAGGATATTCAGATGATTTTTGCATGCAAAGACGCAAAGCTCGCAAAGTAGCACAGGCATTCTTGCCTGTGAAAAGAAACACAGACAGGAATGTCTGTGCTACTTCTTTGCGTGAATAATAAAATGATATTTCACGCAAAGACGCAAAGCTCGCAAAGATTGAGTTTATATTCTATTTAATTGAGGATAGAATCTCACTTTTCGTTATTGTTTCTTCATATTCTTTCTTTGGATCTGAATCATACACGATTCCTCCCCCAACTGGATAATTAGCTTCTTCTTCAATAATAATTAATGTTCTTATGGCTATATTAAATTCTGCATATTTTTGAGGAATAAAATACCCGATAGCGCCTGTATAAATTCCACGGGAAAAATTTTCCAATTCCTCAATTAAATTGATAGCAGAGATTTTGGGTGCTCCTGTAATGGAGCCGCCCGGGAATATTGCTTTTATTACATCTTGCAAGCTAATATTCTTTTTTAAGATTCCTTTTACATTGCTGACCATATGGTGAACGGTTGGATAAGAAATTATCTTAAATAAATTTTTAACTTCAATGCTGCCTATTTTGCAAATTTTTCCTAAATCATTTCTTATTAAATCCACTATCATAAGGTGTTCAGCTTTATCCTTCAAGCTTCTTTTTAGTAGGAATTTATATGATTTATCAATTTTGGTGTCAGAGGAACGCGGCATTGTTCCTTTTATTGGACTGGAAATTATTTTGCCATCTTTTATTTGAAAAAAGCATTCCGGCGAAAAAGACAGAATATGCAGATTCTTAAATTTGAAGTAAGCACCATAAGCAGGCTTTGCTTTCTCTCTTATTTTTAAATAGCAGCTTAATGCATCTCCTTTGAAGTTAAATTCAATATTATGAGCATAATTAACTTGATAAACATTTCCTTTTTCAATTTCCTTTTTGATTCTTTTGATTTTTTCTGTGTAGGTTTCATAAGAGAGTAAGCTTTTTATTTCTAATATAAAATTTTTTGAAGTAAATTCTTTGAATTTATTAATTATGTTTAAGGTTTTTATAGTTATAAATTTTTCATTGCTAATTGGTAATGTTATACCGGTCTTGTGGTTGTAAAGAAAGATAATTGGCAAATACATGAAATTAATTAAAGGGTAATGAAGATCTTTTTTAATAATCTTTACAGGTAATAATTGATTTTTTAAATCATAGCTAAAGTACCCATACCATCCTAAACCTATTTTCTTATTTACCAGAAGGTAATTTTTCAGTGATTTATCTTTTTCATTTATATGAGTGAAGAATTCTTCAATTGAATTACTTGAAATTAGATGAAAAAGTGATTCTAAGCTAAAGCCTATAATGCTGTAATTTTTGAAGAATCTATCAATTATAAATGCATAATCAGAATGTTGCACTGCAGTAGCCAATTTTAAAAACATAATAAATATATTTTATTTTAGTGAGAAAAATTAATAAAGCTTTGAGTGAATGAGTGAACAGTGAATTGCAGATGCTAAATTTGATTTTTTTCTGCAATTATTAATAATAATAGGATGATTATAGGTATTAATATTGATGATAAGGAAATGAGAAAGGATTCTAAATTTTATATAAGTTTTCTAAATGGATTAAGCGATTTCTATCCTAAAATTCAAGTGGTAGAGCTAACAGTCTCGGCTTTTAACTGGATTAATTCATTTTCCGAAGGTGAATTTAGGGAAACAATAAAAATCCTATTAGATTTTCCTTTTAAATACACGATTCATTTAAATAATATGCTAACCGAATATAATAGGAGCGACGAAAGGGAACTTGAATTATCTTTGAGGTTTGCCAAAGAGATTAATGCAATTAGGTTAATACTTCATTCTTTTGATCAATCAATATCTCCTGATAAGATGGATAAAGAATTTTATTTTTCACCAAAAAGGGAAGAAATAGACTTTATTCAAAGAAGAAAGGAGATTGAACGGTTAGAAAGAATTTTGCCGATGCTTAATAATTATAAATTAATTTTATCATTGGAGAATGCTTTATTGAAAGCGAACACGAATCAATATGCTTATTCAGTGAACGCGAAAAATTTAATTCAGCAAATAAAAGAATTTGATGATAAATTGGTAAGCTTATGTTTAGATTGGGGGCATCTATATATAGCTTGTGATTATTTTGGCTGGGACTTTAACGAAATTATTCAAACAACATATCCTTATATTAATCATATGCACATTCATAATAACTTTGGATTTAGGAACAAGAATATTAATTCAAGCTTTCTTCATCCTAATGGTGATTATCATTTACCTATTTACGAGGGATTGATTCAATATTTTTCTTATAAAAGCATATTTAGCAAATTTGAAGGAATTTTTTTGCTGGAATATACTTTTTCGCATTGCAAAAATTTATGGAATTGCATAAAAAATTCTTTAAATTATATTAGTGATAAATTTTATAATTATAATGATTTTACAACGAAAAACCCAAATAAATAAGATATTTGATGATAATCATAATAGGGAATATATAATTTGCTTATAGTTTAAATTCATTTAATAGGTTTTTCTTAAATAATAATTTAATTAAAATAATGCTTCTTCTCAATTCAAATTTAAATTTTATATAGTAATTTTTAATTCTTTTTTTGCTTAGAGGGAACAAAATATTTAATATAAGAGATTCCAAAGCTAAAATTAATTCCAGGATTAAATAGATTGCTCCATAAAATCCTTTTGAATGCTTTCGGAAAAAAGTAAGAGTGGAAATTACTGAAATTTTTATAATTTCATTATTAGGAGAAGAGGAAGCCATATGAGTTATTGTTGCTTCAGGATAATACCAAATATCATATCCTTTATTTTTTGCAAGCCAGCACCATTCTAAATCTTCATAATACATAAAATAATCTTCAGGGAGCAATCCTATCTCTTTAAGAGCATCTTGTTTAACCAGCATGCAACATCCGGAAATCCAATCTACTTTTCTAATTTCATTTTCGTCCCAAAAAAGATTTGGAAATATCTTGTATAAGTACTTCTTTGCTAAAATTTTATTAATCTTTAATATTAACAAAAGTGCTTTAGTTAAAGATGGAAAATGATTACCTTTGCTTTGTAGAGTATTATCAAAATTAAGAACTTTAGGGCTCAAAGCAGCAGCATTTTTTTGCGTTTCCATAAATTTAATCATTTTATTTAGGCAATTAATATGCAAGGTTGCATCGCTATTTAATAATAAAATATATCTGCCTTTTGAAAATTGTATTCCATAATTATTAGCTTTTGCGAAGCCTATATTTTCATTATTAATAATGAGATGAACTTGTGGAAATTCATTTTTTATCATTTCAATGGTTCCATCTTTTGAAGCATTATCAACTACTATTATTTCATAGGAATAGTCATTTATCGCTTTTTCAATAGATTGTAAGCATTTTCTCAATAAATCTTTTGTATTATATGAGATTATAATGATAGATAAATCCATTTTAACATTTGATAATTAAGTTGAATGATTGTCTTAAGACGAAAAGCATTCGAATTAAAGATTATTTAATTTTAAAAATTTTTCATGGTTTAAATGAATAGCTAAGCTGATTCCAATAAAGTTCCATAATAGTATATTAAATATCCAGCTTTGAAAGGTTTGAAAGCCGGTTGTGTAAGCAGTTAGAAATGAAATTATCATTAAGATTACTAAGAAATTGACATTTGCTAAATAATATATGTTAGCCTTTTTTCTTGCATAGAAGAAGAATCTTAAAAAAGAAATCCAGAGATATATCCATAAAAGCAATCCGATAATTCCAATTTCCCATAAAACAGCTGCATAACCGCTTTCTACTTTCATGGTATACTTTTCTCCAATTATATGAGAAAGTCCCAGCGAATTAATTCCGGTTCCGTGTCCAAATAAACCTGATTTATTGAATGCATATATAAAAGAATAAATTGCTCCTTCAATTCTCTCTGAAACTTCAAATTCTTTATGTCCTGGAATTATAGATTTATATAAAAATTCTAATGTGGTTTTTACTTTTTCTCTAAATAAATTAGATGATATAAAGAGGACTGTGATAATTACGGCAACAAGAGCTATTCTATTTAATGTTATTTTTTTAAATAATTCTTTACTGCTTATTCCTTTCATTTGGATTATGTAAAATATTGTTGTTATTGTCAGTATTGCGAAGCTCGTGCGAGAAATAGAATAAAAGAAGCCTGCAAAAAAAGGAATAGAAAGGAGCCAGAATATTTTTCTGGAAGTAGGGGCAAAAATTATATTTTGCAAAGTAAAAATCAAAAGGAAATAAAAATAATATATAAATAATAAATGCATAAATCTGCCTGAATTATTAAAGATACTAAAGGGTCTAAAGACAGCTTCTTCAGTCCAAGTATGGAAGGAGAAATGAGTTAGAGGCTCATAGTTTCCAAAGAAATTCCACCACCAATCCGGTCCAGTAATAGTTTGTATAAATGCTATTACATTTATTAAAGCAACAATCGCAAAAGAACATAATAAATATCTTTTAAGGCTTAAGGGTTCTTTAAAATATATGGATGCTATCCATAGTATAGGAAAATAAAAAAAGCTTAATTTTAAAGCAGCAAATCCCATTGTAGCTGAAACATTATCAGGATTAAAAATATTAATTGCTTCAAAAGCGACCATAGCTAAGATAGCTGGGATGAATTTATATCGTTTAAATTCACTTTTTTTTTCAATAAAGCAACCTACATAAACTCCTAACAAAAGCAAGTCTTTAGCTATTTGAACAACTACATTATTATGAAAGAATTTCATTCTTATTGCATCTTCAAAAAATATATAAATCAAAAATAAAAAGAAACCTTTCCTCCAATAAAAAATTGATATTAATCCCAACGAGGCGAATATAGCTAAATATATAGCCAAATTATATGTTATAATCATTGATCTAAATATTATCATACAGCATTATAAATTTCAATAATTTTTATTATTATAAGCATTCGTTTTTACTAAATACAAGTAATTTTATCATGAAATTATAGACTTTTTAAATATATGCTTTGGTATCTGGTTAGTTTTCTCCGATAAAAGCATAATTTTGCCTTTTAATTATGATTATTTTTGCCTTGCTAATTTTTTAT
>CAYREJ010000200.1:0-5068 GCA_964423235.1 uncultured Acidobacteriota bacterium
ATCTTTCTTTGTGATCTTTGTGGCTTCTTTGTGATCTTTGTGGTTTATAATTTTTCTGCCATTGGCTTTTAGGATTTGGAGAAAACTGACCAGTTGCAGATTGTGAGATTGATTTAAAGTAGCTAAAATGATAAATTAATTGATGGATGAAAATATGATTAGAGTGAGATTCGCACCGAGCCCCACAGGTTATTTGCATATAGGTGGTGCAAGAACAGCTTTATATAATTGGTTATTTGCAAGAAAGAGAGGCGGGAAGTTTTTATTAAGGATTGAAGATACTGATGTAAAGCGGTCTTCAGATGAACTTTCAAAGGCTATTATTGAATCTTTATTATGGTTAGGATTAGATTTTGATGAGGATATAATTTATCAATCAGATAGATTTGATATATATAAAAAATATGCATTTGATTTATTAGAGAAAGGATTGGCTTATAGATGCTTTTGTTCTGAAGATGAACTGCAGGAAAGAAAAGAGAGAGCTATTCGGGAGAAAAAAGCTTGGAAATATGATAGAGTATGCTATAACCTAACTAAAAATGAAATTAAGCAGAATGAGGAGCAAGGGAAGCCTTTTGCCATAAGATTCAAGGTGCCAGAGAAAAAAATAATTTTTAATGATCTTGTTCAAGGGGAGGTAGAATTTCATTCAAAGGAGATAGAGGATTTTGTGATTCTAAGGTCAAATGGATTGCCAACTTATCATTTATCTGCGGTTGTAGATGATATAGAAATGGGAATTACTCATATAATAAGGGGAGCTGATCATTTAACTAATACCCCAAAACATATCCTGTTGTTTGAGGCTTTGGGGAGGAGGGTGCCTGATTTTGCTCATTTGCCTTTGATTTTAGGTCCTGATCATAAAAGATTGAGTAAAAGACATGCAGCTGTTAGCGTCTTCCAATACAAGCAGGAGGGCTTTTTGCCGGGAGCTTTAATAAATTATTTAGCGTTGTTGGGGTGGTCTCCAGGAGATAATAGAGAAATTCTATCAAAAGATGAATTAATTGAACTTTTTGAATTAAAAGAAGTAAATAAAAGAAATCCTATTTTTGATTTCAACAAATTAAAATGGATGAATAATCAATATATAAAAAATACAAAAGCTGATGATTTAATTAGACCAATCAAAGATATTATGGAAGCTAAGGGGTTGTGGAGAGAAGAGTTTGTGCAAGAAAAAAGGATATGGTTTATAAAAGTTATAGATTTATTGAAGGTAAGAGTGAATACGATAACTGAATTATTACAATTGGCAAATCCTATAATAAATGATGAATACGAAATTGATGGAGAGGCTGAAGAAAAATATATAAAAGATGAAAAGCTTCCAATTTTGTTGCAGGAATTAATAAGTCAGATGAAGCTTATTGGTAATTTTAATGAAAAGATTGCAGAGGAATTGGTAAGGGGGATAGCCGAGAAACATAGTGTAAAAGCAGGGATTCTGATACATGCTTTAAGAGTGATATTAACAGGAAGGAGTATAAGTGCTGGCATATTTGAAACTATGGACTTAATAGGAAAAGCGAGAGTAATTGAGAGAATTGAGAGATGGTTGTGTAGAAAATAGGTGGACAAAAAGATTGAAAAATTACTGATAGATGTATCTGGTCAGTTTTCTCCAAAATTATTATTTTGAGATTATTTTATGCTTTTTATGGTTTGCAATTTTATTTAACATAATTTTATTTTTTCACGCAAAGCACGCAAAGATTATTTTCTGGCAAGTATCACAATCATTCTTGCTATTTATTCTTTGAGCTCTTTGCGTTCTTTGCGTGAGTATTCAAATAATTATTTCACGCAAAGCACGCAAAGATTATCTTCTTTGCTTAACTTCTTAACTTCGCTTTTATGCTCTTTGCGTTTTTTAGAGAAGCTCATTAAATTAGCTAGCTCGCAATAAATAAATAAAAAATTAGAAAGGCAAAATTATGCTTTTGTCGGAGAAAACTAACCAGTTACTGATAGATTATTTTGAAAATTATTTTATATAAGATATAATGAATGAATTATGGAAAATGAGGATGTGAGCCGAATCCAGGAGAAAGAAAAGGTTTTTTTAAGTTTGGGTAGCAATTTGGGGAAAAGATTTTTAAATATACATAATGCTTTAAGGGAAATATTAAATAATGATTCAATTAGCATTATAAAATCTTCTGCCTTATATTTAACGGAACCGGTGGATTATGAAAAACAAAGATGGTTTTTAAATTTAGTTTTGGAGGTTGAGACTGATTTATCGCCATTTGACTTGTTACGATTTGCCAAAGAAATTGAATTTAAATTAGGGAGAAAGCTTACTTTTCCTAAAGGACCGAGAATTATTGATTTAGATATTTTATTTTATGGAGATAAAAAAATTAATACAAGTGAATTAACGATACCGCATCCGCAGGTTCATAAAAGGAAATTTATTCTGAAAGGGCTGTTAGAATTAAGAAATTTTGTTCATCCTACATTGGGGAAGTCTATTAAAGAAATTTTTGCTGAGTTGAAATCCAATAAGAAGAGTTATAAAATACCAAGATGGGTTATTTTAAAAATATTTCATTTTGGAAGGCATTGTCAGTTATGTAATGAATTATTTAAGAAAGGTATGAACAATGCCGAGAAAATTTAAAAAGAATATAAAAAAAATGCAGGAAGAAAAGAAGGCGTTAAAAGAAAAAAAGAAAAAATTACCTTATTATCCACCTACCCATAAGGATTTAGATTTAGAGAGAGATATTGATGACATTATTTACAAGTCAGGAGACGAAGAAATAAAGAAAAGTTGGATAAGCCATATTGCTTCAAAATATAAGCGATTTAAATATAATATAATGAAAAAATATGGAATACAAGAAATTTATGTTGATATAATGTTTTTTCTATTTGAGCTTTTCATAGCAATATTATTAATCTATTTTATAATGATAATTGTATTGCATTTTAAGGGCAGAATTAGATGATAGAGTATTGCATAGCTGTTGTACGTGGGAGAGAAAAGTTAGCAGAAAATATTTTTAAGTTAATAGTAGAGAGGTCTGATAAGCAGGAGTGGAAGCCGGGCAATTTTGCAATGATTTTGCCGGAGCCAAAGCCATTATTTTTTTCGTGGAGGAGGGCTTTCAGTGTATTTGATTGGAATGGTAATGAATTAGAATTTTTAATCAAGAAAGTGGGGAAGATAACCGGATATTTAGAAAAAATGAAAGAAGGAGATAAGATTTCATATATCGGTCCTTTAGGGAATTCTTTTATTGATAAAGAGAAAAAAAAGATAATTAAAATATTAGTAGCCGGTGGGATTGGAGTAGCTCCTATATATTTTTATGCACGCAATCTTCAGGAGAGGGGAATAGATTTTTATTTTTTCTATGGTGCAGCTAATGAAAAAGAATTAATTAAGCTGGGGAAAATTCAAAATAAAATTTTATATGCGACAGAAGATGGAAGCATTGGGTATAAGGGGAATATAATAGATTTATTAATTAAGTTTTTAGAGAGAGACAAGACAAGGAAGGAAATATTTATGTGTGGTCCGGAGGCGATGTTAGTGCATGGAGCGCAGAAATTAGAGAGTTTGGATTTAGATGTATATATATCAATGGAGACGGTAATGGCGTGCGGTTTTGGTGTATGTCGCGGGTGTCCTATTCCGGTTGTTGATGGTGGATATAAGATGGTTTGCAAAGATGGACCGATATTTAATATGAGGGAAGTAGAATGGAAGAAATTAAAATAGATTTATCTGTTAATTTAGGAAGTATAAAACTAAAGAATCCGATAATGCCGGCAAGTGGGACTTTTGGATATGGTATTGAGTTTAGTCAATTTTACGATTTATCTAATTTAGGAGCAATTATACCAAAGAGTTTATCTTTGAAAGCAAAGGAGGGGGCTCCACCTCGGAGAATCATAGAAGTAGAAGGGGGGATGATCAATGCTATTGGGTTAGAAAACATTGGTATTGAAAGATTTCTTAAGGAGATTATGCCAAAGCTGAAAGAATATAAAACGGCTATTATCGTTAATATTTTTGGAAGTTCTGAAGAAGAGTTTATTGAATTAGCAAGGATCATAAATGAAGATGGAAGAGCCGATGCCATTGAATTAAATATATCTTGCCCTAATGTACGAGAGGGTGGGATTTTTTTTGGAAGTAATGCTAAACTTACATATAATTTAATAAAAAAGGTGAAGCGAAATTCTCAAATTCCGATAATAGCCAAATTAACACCTAATGATTGCAATATAGTTGAGATAGCAAAAGCGTCTGAAGATGCTGGAGCAGATGCTATTTCATTGATAAATAGTATACTTGCTTTCAGTATTGATATTGATAAGAAGGAACCTAAGTTGGGATTGGGTTTCGGTGGGTTATCTGGAAGTTGCATAAAGCCAATAGCTTTGCGGATGGTATATCAAGTTGCTAAAAATACATCTTTGCCTGTTATTGGCATAGGTGGGATAAAATCAATAGAAGATGTTATAGAATTTCTTATGGCGGGCGCTACTGCAGTTCAAATCGGGACTTTTAATTTTATAGACCCATTAATTTGTTATGATTTAGTTAAGCAATTATATTCATATTGCGTTGATAAAAAAATTTATACTTTAGCTTCGATAATTGGAATTGTTTGAAAGGGAGTTTATAGAGTTTATAGAGTTGAGAGTTTATAGAGTTCCACAATTATTACTGTCAAGAGCTAAATTGCTATCTAATTGATGAAATAAAAGATGTATTTTAGAGAATAAAGTTTGTGATAGCTTTGCCTACATAGTTGTAAGATGAATTAAAAGTGCGAAGGAAGCATAAAGAACCCTTCTATTATTTTATTATTATTTGCTCAATTGATTAAAATCTTAATTTTTAATTATTATAGATGTGGAACTCTACAAACTCTTAAATCTGTAAACTAAAATTATTCTTTATACATATTGCGTGCAGGAAAAAATTTATTCTTAGAGTTGATAATTGGAATTGTTTGAAAGAGAGTTTATAGAGTTGAGAGTTTGTAGAGTTCCACAATTATTACTGTCAAGAGCTAAATTGCTATCTAATTGATGAAAT
>CAYREJ010000201.1:0-5066 GCA_964423235.1 uncultured Acidobacteriota bacterium
GCCACAGAATTTCACAGAAGAACACAGAATTTCTTATTTCTGTGTTATTCTGTGTGCTTCTGTGGCTAATATTTTGTGTCAATCTTGTGTAATCTTGTGGTTTCAATTTTTAATCATTGGATTAACACAGATTAACACAGGATTTTTTTAAATAAAGATGAATTGAAAAATAAAATAAATTATTTATAATTAAATTTTAATAAAAGCAATAATTAAATAAGGAGGAAAATGAGGATGGAAATTTATAATGTGATAATAATAGGTTCTGGTCCGGCTGGATATACGGCTGCAATATACACAAGCAGAGCAAGATTAAATCCTTTGATGATATGTGGGTATATGCAAGGGGGACAATTAACATTAACAAGTGAAGTAGAGAATTTTCCAGGGTTCCCTGAGGGAATTTTGGGACCAAAGCTAATGGAAAACATGAAAAGGCAAGCGGAAAAATTTGGCACTAAATTAATATTTGAAGATGTATCTTCGGTAGATTTTAATGTAAGACCTTTCAAAGTTTCAACCGATATTGCTGATTATTATGGAAAAAGTATCATAATAGCAACGGGTTCATCAGCGAGAATGCTAAATGTGGAAGGAGAAAAGGAATATTTAGGAAGAGGAGTATCAACCTGTGCAACTTGTGATGCTGCTTTTTTTAAAGATAAAATTGTTGCAGTGGTGGGCGGAGGAGATTCGGCATTGGAAGAAGCATTATTTTTATCAAAATTTGCTAAATTAATCTATCTTATTCATAGAAGAGATCAATTAAGAGGGAGCAAGATATTGCAAGATAGAGCTTTTAAGAATGAAAAAATCAAATTCATATGGAATAGTATAGTATTAAAGATAATGGGGGATAAAAAGGTTAATGCCATTGAAATAAAGAATATTAAAGAAGAGAAGGTAAGCGTTTTAGAAGTTGATGGAATATTTATAGCGGTGGGGCATAAACCGAATACTGATATATTTAAGGATTTTATAAAATTAGATTCGCATGGCTATATCATAACGGATGAAGCTTGTCATACTAATATAGAAGGGATATTCGCAGCCGGAGATGTAAGGGATCATAAATATAGGCAGGCAATCACTGCTGCTGGCTACGGCTGCATAGCGGCTTTGGAAGTAGAAAAGTATTTATCAACACAACAATAATAGCTCCACCAATTCCCACATCCACTAAACCTCACTCCGAATAATCCTTCACTTCCACCTTGCCAATCTTCTTTATTTCTTCTACATAATCTTTTGCTTTTCCGAAAATAAATATACCGGCTTTATCTATCTGAATATATTTATTGATAGCTTCATTGACTTGTTCTATTGAAACTGCATCAATTTGAGCTTTATAATTGTCTAAAAAATTATCACCGAGATTGTACAATTCAACATCAAGTATTTGATCAGCTATTTTCTCAGGTCTTTCAAATTTTCTTGCGAAGCTCCCTTTAAAGTAAGACTTAGCGTGGTTCAACTCTTCTTCAGTAATTCCTTTTTCTTTTAGTATTTTCAATTGATTAATAATTTCTTCAACTATTTCAGGAACTGTTTCATTTTTAGTAAAGGTTCTGATGGAAAAGATACCGGCGTGCTTGAACATATCAAAGGAAGAATTTATCCCATAGGTATATCCTTTATTGGACCTTATTTCTTTCATTAGCCTTGAAGAGAAACCACCGCCACCGAGAATATAATTTAATAGAATTATAGGGAAATAATCCGCATTATTTCTTTTTGTAGTGATATATCCGAATCTAACTTGAGCTTGATTAAGATCTTCTTTGTTTAACAATTGAATTTCCAAGCCAGTAAATTTAGGTGGAGCAGGTGGTTGAAATGTCGGGATTGCCTTATTTTCCCATTTGCTTAAAAGTTTGCTTATGCTTTTCCTTATGCTTTCCGGATTAATATCTCCCACAATAGCTAATACGGCATTATTGGGTCTGTAATATTTCTCATAAAAGTCAACAATGTCCTGCTGCGAAATTTTATTAACGGATTCTTCAGATAGAATATTGCCATAGGGATAAGAACCGAAAATAAAATTTTTAAATTTTTTTGTTGCGATAGTAGCTGGTTCAGCTTTTTCTTGAGCCAAAACTGCAATTGTTCTTTTTTTCCATCGTTCAATTTCATCTTGAGGGAAAGAAGGGTTGAGCAGGATATCCTGAAATATTTCTAAACCTTTATCAATATGCTTTTTAAGTATTGTCAAATCGACATATGATGCATCTTCTTCAGATTGACTTGATAATTTAGCACCAACGAAATCAATTTCTTCTGCTATTTGTAAAGCATTTTTAGTTTTAGTTCCCTGCGTTAGCAAAAAAGCTGTCGCATCAGCAACTCCTGCCTTATCTTGAGGGTCTAATACAGAGCCAGCTTTTATCATTAAAGAAAAATGAACCATCGGCAAGCTATGCCATTCTACTATTATTAATTTCAACCCATTTGATAACTTGTAAACCTTCTTTAAAGGAATGATCTTTTTTTCTCCACTAAAAGCTTTTTGACTATTCATCATTAAGCAAACTATAACAATTAATATTATGAATATTGTGGGTTTCATTTATTTCCTCCTGATAAAAATATAAGAAGCCATAGAGAACACAAAGAAAAAAACTTTGTATTCTTTGTGCATATACTTTGTGAACTTTGTGGTAAAAATATAAGAAACCTCCTAAAAATTAATGAGAAACTTCTGAAGGATTCTTTTCAGGTATTATTCTTACAATTGATAGCTTATCCTTATTGAAATACTTGTTTGCTACTCTTTTAATATCTTCAGCTGAGACAGCTTGAATTTTTTCAGGCGTTTCTTGAGCAATTTGCCATCTTCCACCAATGGTTTCAGCTCTTCCTAAATTCATTGCTTTCAAGTATAAAGAAGCTAATTGAAATATATAATCAGCTTCAAGCTGATTTTTAGCTTTTTGCAGTTCTTTATCCGGTATAGGCTCTGTTTTTAATTTTTCAATTTCCTCAAATAGATATTTTTCTACTTCATCAATTTTTGCATCGGGATTAGCAAAAGCATAAACAAAGAATAACCCATCATCTTTTAAACTAAAAACTTCGCCTCCTGCTTCCGTAGCCAGTTGCTTTTCATATATTAATTTTCTGTAAATGCGAGAACTTTCTCCTGAAGACAAGATATAGCTTGCCACTTGAAGTGGATAATTATCTTCATCGCTTGCTTTTGGAGCTTTGTAGCCAGCTAAAATTATAGGTGCTTCAGCTAAAATTTTTACTTCTGCTATTCTAATACCCTTTTGTTCTGGTTCCTTCGTTTTTACTTCCAGTGGAATTACTTCATTCTGAATATTGCCAAAGTATTTTTTGATGAGCGAGAGCGCATTGTCTATTTCAAAATCGCCTACCAAAATTATCACTGCATTGTTAGGAGCATAATAAGTTTTAAAATAATTTTTGCAATCCTCTAAGGTTATTGCATCTAAATCGCTCATCCATCCCACAACAGGCCAATGGTAAGGATGAGCTATAAAAGATAAAGCAAACAATTGTTCCAACGCTAACCCTACAGGATCATTTTCCGTTCGCAACCTTCTTTCTTCTTTAACAACTTCTCGTTCAGATTTAAGAGTTTCAGGAATAAGATTAAGATTTTGCAATCTTTCAGCTTCTAAATAAATAGGCAATTCTAAATGTTCAGAAGGCACGATCTCAAAATAGCCCGTAACATCCCATTGAGTAAAAGCATTCTCCATCCCACCAACCGCATTTATTCGCCTTGAGTGCTCTTCCGGTCCTAAATTCTTAGAACCTTTGAACATCATATGTTCAAATAAATGAGAAATACCGGTTATCCCCGGCTTCTCATTCCGTGAACCTACTTTATACCAAATCTGAAAAGTCACTATCGGAGCATTCTTGTCTTGCAGCAATAATATCTTCAACCCATTCTCTAAAGTATATTCTTTTACATCTAATTTTATCTTGTCTGATTTCGTCATAACTAAATTTCCAGCAGCTTCAATCATCATACTTAAGCCTAAAAGAAAAATCAATGCAGTAAAAAATATTTTCATAAAACCTCCAATCTTTTATTTTTTATCCTCCAATTAAATGCATTGTTCTTGCTAAATTAATTTTGCCTCTTAAAGCGATGAAACCTTCCTCTTTGTTATAAACAACCTTAGATATAACATCTTTAATCTTATCATCATCCTCACCATCTCTAATCAATTTTTTAAGCGATGTTTCCTTATCTGAAAATAAGCAAGTTCTTAAATTTCCATCTGAAGTAAGTCTCAATCTATTGCAATTCTTACAGAAAGGTTCGCTAACCGAAGGAATAATCCCAAATTTACAATCGCCAAAATAAAATATTTGCGCTGGCTGTATTTCCACCATTTCAATTTGTTTGATTCTACCATTTCCATTAATTCGCTCCAATATCTCATTCTTGGTAATTACTTTTTCCATGCTCCAATCCCTATTTCCATCTAAAGGCATAAATTCTATAAATCTCAAAGTGATACCTAAATCTTTTGAAAAATTTAACATATCCTCTATTTCATTATCATTTAATCCTTTAATTAATACGCAATTCAATTTGACCTCTAATCCTGAACCAATCGCTAATTTTATATTTCTAATAATTTTATCAAGAGCATCTGCTCCCGCTATATATCTGAATTTCTCCGGGGATAAAGTATCTAAGCTGACATTGATGGCATCCAATCCAGCATTTATTAATTTTCCCAATTGGTAATCTAATAAAACAGCATTCGTGGTTAAAGAAATTTTTTCCAACCCTTTTATATTCTTTAACCTCTTTATAAGAAGACTCACATCTTCCCGCACAAGAGGCTCACCGCCAGTCAACCTTATCTGTTTTATTCCTAATTGGATAAATATTATTGAAATCCTTTCAATTTCTTCATAGGAAAGCAATTGTTCCCTCTTTATCCACTTTGGCTTCTGAGAAGGCATACAGTAAATACATTTTAAATTACATCTATCAGTAATAGAAATCCGGAGCTTAGTCAATTTTCTTCCGAACTGATCAATAAGCATATTTGTATATTATAGCAAAATTTTCT
>CAYREJ010000202.1:0-2956 GCA_964423235.1 uncultured Acidobacteriota bacterium
TTATGGAACGGTTTATGTTGCTCAAGTAGCTTTAGGTGCTAATGATTCCCAATGTCTAAGAGCATTCTTGGAAGCTGAAGCTTATCCGGGTCCTTCGTTGATTATTGCCTACAGCCATTGCATAGCTCATGGTATTGATATGATCAAAGGATTAGAACAACAAAAAAGAGCTGTTGACAGCGGATACTGGCTCCTTTATCGGTTTAACCCACAACTTTTTGAAAAAGGAGAAAATCCTCTTAAGTTAGATTCAAAAGACCCTTCTTTAGATTTGGAAAATTATATCTACAATGAAACAAGATATAGCATGCTTAGAAAATTTAATATGGAAGTAGCTGAAAAATTATTAAAACTTGCTTCACAAGATGTGAAAAACAAAAGGGCTTTTTATGAGCAATTAGCGAAATTAAATTATGGAGGAAAAACAGGCTAATTTCTTTTTTAGCCTATTCTATGTTAGCCTATTTTTCTTCATATCATCTTTATCTTGTGTAATCCTGTGGTTTCAATATGCAACCACGAGATTAACACCAGATTATCACAAGATTCTTTTTCCATTTAATCTATTTTTAATCTTGTGTTAATCCTGTGGTTTCAAGAAAATTTTTGTGTTAATCTTGTGTAATCTTGTGGTTTCAATCTTAAACCCCTCACCTTAAAGAGCTACCAATAGCGTGTTCTAATTGAGCAATAGCTTTATTATATGCTATTATTGCGGCTAACTCATTCGTTCTCGCTATGGATAGATCCTCTTGGTATTTTAATACATAAAAATTAGTGGAAAGTCCAACTGCTAATTTCTCCTCTTCTGCTTTTAATTTTTCTTCTTGAAGTAAAGTTGCAGCTTTTGCTGCTTCTATTCTCTTATAATTGGATTGAATATCTCTATAAGCATTTTCAATCTCTATTATTATTTGCTGTTTTAATTTTCTTTTACTTAAGATAGCTCTTTCCTTTTCTAATTGCGCTTTAAGATAATTAGCTTTTTCTTGATTTCTAAATATAGGGTAAATAAATTCAAAACCGATACTCCAATTATTATAATCTCCACTAAATAATTGATCTAAAGCATCTCCATAACCACCCGATTGCTTTCCAATAACTCTCCTATCTAAAAATCCTCCACTATAAATTAATCTGTCTCCTCCTAACCCATTTAAACCCAATCCTAATTTAAAATTTAAAGAAGGCAATAATGAATTCCGATAATATTTTTCATCATTTTCTCTTATCTTTATATTTACATCCGAAATATTTAATTCAGGCCGATTAGCAAGCGCCAATTCAATTAAAGAATTTAGCTCTAATTCAAATTTCTCCGATGATGGTTTGTCAATAGGCTTTATCCTATAAATCAAGTCATTAACATTATCACTGCCATCTATTAAAGTTTTAAGATTATTCTCGCTCTTCCTTATTAAATTTTCTGCTGAAATTAACTCTTCTTCTCTTTTTGCTACTTCTGCTTTTGCAGATAGAATCTCAATAGGAGCCACTGAACCTACATCAACTTTTGCTTGAGTATCTTGCAATAACTTCTTTGCTAATTCAAGAGATGTTTGCTTTACTTTATAGTCTTCATAAGCAAACACTACATCCCAGTAAGCCTGTTGCACTGCTAATACTAAGTCTAAAATCTTCTGTTTATAATTATAATCAGCAATTTTCTTATTATTTTTCGCTTGAATTACCAAATACTGAGTATTTTCTTTTCCGAAGCTCTTTAAAAGAGGCTGTGATAATTCCAATGATAAAACTGAATTAAATCTGGGATTAATTGTAGTAAAAACGCTATTCGTTTTGGATCTATTATTCTGAAATATTAAATTAAGACTTGTCCCAAAAGGAGATAAATAACTTAAACCAAAATTATAAGAAAAATCATCATTTATTAATTTAGTTGCTCCTTGCAAATCGGAGCTTGCTGGCGTGCGATTAGAATTATTTTGCAAAGTAGAAGTAAAATTAGGATAAAAGATTCCATTCTGATAATGAATTTGAGCATCAGCTATCTCCGGATTATATTTCTCAATCTGAAGATCAAAATTATTTTCAACAGCCAATTTTATAGCTTCGGATAAAGTAATCTCCTTTGTTTTTTCTTCTTGAGCATAAATCGGAATAACAATTAATAAAGCAAAAACAATCATTATTTTTTTCATAAAGATCTCCTTTTACACATTTAGATTATTATTTAAAAAAATTTATAACTTATAATTTTACCATTGACAATATTAAATAGAAAAACATCATTATTTATTTAAAGGAATTAAACGATGAATGAAAGCTTATTGTTCTTTATTCAATCAATAATATGAAAGAAAATTTTATGCTTCTGTGATAATAAACATAAAGACAGTTGTACCGATTCTAAATTCGCTTTGATTGTCAATATAAGCGGTTCGGATGGGTTTTTCATCCACAAAAGTTCCATTAGTGCTATTCAAATCTCTCAGTAGCACTCTATCGCCCATAACTTCAATAGCAGCATGCTGTCTGGAAGCTTCTAAATCCTTGACTATAATATCAGCATCCATTCTTCCTATAATCATTCTTGGCTTAGTAATATGAATGACTTGTCCAGCTTGATCACCTTGTATGATAGCTAAAGATAATTTTTTACCTTCAGGAAGTTTGAATAACCCTAAATTAACAGCAGAACCACTTGCCAAAGTCTGTTCTGAAAATTCATCCTTCGGAGTAAATTGCTCCCTTGAAATCTTCGTAGTTGTTGAGGTGGATAATGGATTTTTTATTTCTATAATGTTCCCACAATTGGGACATTTTGCTTTTACACTCGGCTTATCTCCGAGCTTCTTCTCATCATATTTATATTGCTTTTTACAAAAATTACATTGAAAAATCATATTTTTTCGTATAAATAATTTTATAACAAATCCATAATAAAGTAAAGAATAATTTATGTAATTGATAAGTTTTCTCCAAGAGCGAAGTA
>CAYREJ010000202.1:3056-5066 GCA_964423235.1 uncultured Acidobacteriota bacterium
AAGGAGAGTGCTGGTGGAACTCTGTTAACTCTCAATTCTATAAACTCTAAAAACTCAATTGATTTTGACAATCTTAAAATATTTGATAGGATTAATCTTATGAATAAAAGAATATATTTAGATAATAATGCTACAACTCCTTTAGATGAAAGAGTCTTTAGAGAAATGGAACCTTATTACAAAGAATATTATGGGAATCCTTCAAGTATCCATTGGTTCGGACAAGTCGCTAAAAAGGCTATTGATGAAGCCCGAGAAAAAGTAGCGTATTTTATTGGAGCTAAGCCCTCTGAAATTATTTTTACAGGTAGCGGAACGGAAGCAGATAATTTAGCATTATTTGGGATAGTTAATGCATACGGCAGCAGTAAAAGAAAGAAAATTATTATTTCAGCCATTGAGCATCATGCTATACTCCATAGCGCTGAAGAGTTAAAAGAGAGAGGTTTTGAAGTAATAATGGCACCTGCTAATGCATTCGGTGTTATTGATTTAATAAAATTAAAAGAAATTATTAACGAAGAGGTTTTACTTATTTCGGTAATGGCAAGTAATAACGAAACTGGCGTCATCCAACCTATAAAAGAAATAGCTGAATTAGCAAAATCAGCAGGAGTAATTTTTCATACTGATGCTGTTCAAGCAGCAGGTAAAATCCCTATTAATGTGAAAGAAATAGGTTGTGCTTTATTGAGTTTATCCGCACATAAAATGTATGGACCAAAGGGTATAGGCGCTCTTTATGTAAGCAATGAAATAGATATTTCGCCTATGATATTTGGAGGCGGGCAAGAAAGAGGAAGAAGAGCTGGAACAGAAAATGTTTCACATATTGTAGGATTTGGAAAGGCTTGTGAGTTATCTATGAACAATAAAGAGGAAATAGAAAGAATAAGGAAATTAAGAGATAAATTAGAAAATTCCATATTAGCCAATATAAAAGATGCAAAAATAAATGGCAAGGAAGCCAATAGAGTTTGTAACACAATCAATATAAGTTTCCCTAATATAGATGCAGAAACTTTAGTAATTAATTTAGATTTGAAAGGTATAGCAGTATCTACAGGGGCAGCCTGCAGTTCTGGAAAAGTAGAAATATCCCATGTCCTAAAAGCAATGAATCTTCCCAAAGAATATTTAATGAGCACAATTAGAATCAGCCTAGGTAGATTTAGCACTGAAGAAGAAATAAATTATGCAGCGGAAGAAATCAGCAAGTCAGTTGAATCGATGAGGAAACGATGAAGGGGTAAATGGATTACTTTTTCTTTTCCTGAAGAAAATTTTTTGCTCCAAGTATGTAATATTGAAATATAGAAAAATCTTTAATCAAGCCAAATAATATAAAATTTAAAATTTTAAATTTCTTCCCATAATTTCTTACATAATTTAATTTGACGATTCTTAAATCGGCATATTCTAATAATCTTTCTATGCCTTTTATAGTAAAAAATCGCAAATGCGTATTATCCAAAATTCCTGCTTGCTCATATTTCCACTCATTATGAACAATCAAATCCCACATAATGATATAATAGCGTATATTAGGAATACTCATTAAAATATATCCATCATCCTTTAAATGTTTACAAATTTTTTTTAAGAAATCCCAGGGATTATATAAATGCTCAAGAATATCAGCTAATATAATACAATCAAATTCTTTTTCCCCAAAAGGTAAATTTTCTCTTTCAGCATCCAAAAGGATAGCAGAATCAATATTTCTCTTTTGTGCAATATTTATAGCTTCTTGATTAATATCAACACCTACAACATATTTAGCACCCATTTTCTTAAGATATTCTAAAGTAGCACCTGCTCCACATCCCACCTCTAAAATCTTTCCATCAACCTTTGGCAACATCTTTACTAAATCTATTCTGCAAACATCATAATAAGAAAAATCCTTTTTTATATACATTTTTATATTATATCGGATATAGTTGATAGAGTCTATATAGTTTATAGAGTTGAGAGTTTATAGAGTTCCACAGGTAGGGATTAGGGATT
>CAYREJ010000203.1:0-5062 GCA_964423235.1 uncultured Acidobacteriota bacterium
ATTGCTGGTGGAGTTTTGGAAGCTATCCTATATCATATTAATCTGTGTTAATCTGCGTTAATCTTGGGGTTAAAAATTGAAACCACATGATTATCACAAGATTTCAGCCACAGAATTTCACAGAAGAACACAGAATTTCTTATTTCTATGTTATTCTGTGTCCTTCTGTGGCTAATATCTTGTGTAAATCTTGTAATAATCTTTTGGTCTAATATATTTTCTTGCTTTTAGAGAAAACTTACTAATTACTCTAATCAACTTGAGATAATATAAAAAATGGATTAAAATAATAAAAAAAATGAGCACAGAAAGAACAACACCTCAATTCATTAGCAGGTATAAAATAATAGAAATTCTTGGAAAAGGTTCTATGGGTGTCGTATATAAAGCATATGATCCGGTTTTAGAAAGAGAAATAGCAATCAAAACAATTGAGCCCTTTTTTGATCAGGATAAAACAGAACTTGATAAATTCATAGAAAGATTTAAAAGAGAAGCCATTGCTGCTGGTAAACTAAACCATCCGGGCATCATAACAATTCACGACTTCGGCTTCATAAATGAAAAAACGCCTTATATTGTTATGGAATTCATAAAAGGGAAAACTCTTAAACAATATTTTGAAGAGGGAATCCGTTTTGATTTAGAGCAAATCTACAATATCCTTTTTCAAGTATTACAAGCATTAGATTACGCGCATAGTAATGGTATCATACATCGTGATATTAAACCTGCTAACATTATGATACAAGATAATTATATAGTTAAAATAGCAGATTTTGGTATAGCCAGATTACCTCAATCAGAGCTGACAAGAACGGGTGAAATTTTAGGAACCCCAAATTATATGTCCCCGGAACAAATTACCGGTATTCCAATTGATTATAGGGCTGATTTATTCGCCGTAGGTGTTATTCTTTACCAATTATTAACAGGAGAAAAACCTTTCTACGGAGAAACTTTTAATTCACTTGCTTATAGAATTGTTCATCAGAATCCTATCCCTCCCAAAACAATAAATCCTTCAATACCTCAAGCCCTTAATGAAATAACTATGCGTCTATTAGAAAAAGATAGAGAATTAAGACCCTCTGCTAAAGAGTTGATAGATGAATTGAATAAGATCCGTTCTACTAAAGAAGCTGAAAAAACCTTTCAAGCGAAGAAACTTTCCGATGACATTCATCAGCTTCCTACCGAAGAAGTTCTTTTAGAAGAATTATCTTTTTGGGAAAAATCTCTTGAATTTGTTCAACAACATACAAAATCATTTATTTCTATCATTGGCTTGCTGATTTTTATTTTTATAATCATAATTTTCGCTAATAATGAAAAAATTGCTACTACTGAAAAAATCTCTCCTAAAAGCAAGGAAGCTTCTAAAATAGAAGAGAAGAAAACACAAATTAAAAACCCCATATCCACAGCTCATATGCCATCTACAAAAGAAGAACCTTCAACAAGAACTTTAGAAAAAGAAACATCTTCAATACAAGAAAAAACAGAAGAAAATAAATCCGAAGAAGAATATAATGTTCTTGTAATTAATAATGTAAGACATCAACATACTTTTGGATATTGTAAAGGGAGCCTTGTCTTTTCAGAAAATTTCTTGGAATTTAAGCCGACAAAAGGGAAAGATAGAAGAAAATGGAAATATGAGGATTTAAGAGGATTTGAATTAAGAAACCATTATCTTACAATTAAAACTTATGAAAAAATAGATTTAGATGTTATAAAAATCGCAAATAGGGATTTTAATTTTAATTTACCTACATCATCAAAAAATCAAGAAATTTATCAAATCCTGAGTGAAAAAATATATAGAAAATAAATGGGAGGAGTTAAATGGAAAGAAAATGCGAAAAATGCAATGTAGAGGAAGGAGTAAAAGAATTAAAGAAATGTCCAATATGCTTCAAATTGGTATGCGAGGATTGCTCTTATTTCTTTGGTGGAAGATGGTTTTGCAGTGAAAGTTGTGCTCGCTTATTTTTCTTTTATGACGAAGAGGAATAAATTAAAGATGAAAAAAATACTAATTCTTTTCATATTATTTTTCTCTTATTATTCATTTAGCTATTGCTCAGAAGAAGATGTAAGAGGGACAGACATAAGCATTCTACCACGCTATCCTAATTCAGTTCGTATTGAGTATGAATTTTATAATGAATCTGAAGAGTATTACCAAAATATAAAAGCTGTTGGTCCTACTTATTATATAAGCTATAATTCTAAAGATAGCCTTGATAAAATCAAAGATTATTATAATAATTATTTTCAAAAAAATCGATGGGAAATTGTTTTTTTTGAGCAATCCAGCAATGGTGATAAATGGATAATTTACTTTTCAAAAGATGATAAGAATTATTTTGCTGAGTTACAAACTTCAAGCTATGATGAAGATTTATCTACAAATAAAATAGCCTATAGATTTACAGAAGAAACAATGCCTTCCATCACAATAAATATTGCTGATTTAAAAAATAATCTTGATAAAAACAATAAGATTATGATCCCTAATATTTTCTTCCTCTTTAATTCTAATAAGTTTAAAGAAGAGAGGAAGAGCTTACTTAATAATATAGCTAATCTTCTAAAAGCATATAACAACTATATAATTAAAATATTAGTTCATTCTGAAGCAATAGGTTCTAAGGATAAATTAATTAAAATAACGCAGGCTCAAGCAGATTCAATAAAAAAATATTTATTATCAGTATATTCTTTTTCTGAGGATAAATTGATAGCAATTGGAAAGGGCTCAAATGAACCCTTAACAGAAAAATTAACTCCGGAAGATAGGTTCTTAAATAAAAGAATTGAATTTATATTAGAAAAAAATAATTAAAAATGAATTTAATAAAGCCTATGTTGTGCAAAACAGGTTCATTGGAAGATCTTAAAAAAGAGAATTATATTTATGAATTAAAGCTTGACGGAACAAGAGCAATACTTTATAAAAAATCGGATCGCATAAATATTTATAATAGGAGGAATGTTGAGATTTCCAAGAGGTATCCGGAAATAGTTAATGAAGCTTTAAAAATAAAATCTGATTTTATTTTGGATGGGGAAATTGTAGTTTTTGATCAAAAAGGTCTACCAAATTTTCATTATCTTCAAATGAGGGAGCACTTGAATAGTGAGCTTCTAATTAAAATTAGAACCAGTATTTTTCCAGCAAATTACATCGTCTTTGACATTATTCAATTTAAAGAAGACCTCCTGCTAAAAAATAAACTAATAAAGAGAAAAGAAATTCTTCAGGAAAACATAGAAGAAAAAGACCATATAAAGAAATGCCCTTTTTTCAGTCAAGGGCACTCATTGTGGGAAATAGTAAAAAAAAAGAATCTTGAGGGGGTAATAGCTAAAGATTTAGAAAGTTTTTATTTCCCGGGAAAGAGAAAACATTATTGGTTAAAAATCAAAAATTTTAAAACTATTGATTGCATTATAATAGGATATTCACAGAAAAAAAGAGAGTTGAGTTCTTTAGCTTTGGGATTGTATTTTAAAGATAAATTAAAATACATAGGAAAGGTTTCAGCTTCATTTCCACCCACTTTTTCTACTTGGTTATTGGAGAAGCTTAAAAAATTACATATTGAAGATGTAGAATATTCAGGTATGAAAATAAAAGATATAAAATGGGTCAAGCCATTTTATATATGTGAAGTAAAATATTTAGAATTATCAGAAAACAACATATTAAGGTCTCCTTCGTTTTTAAGGTTAAGAAATGATAAAAGTCTCAAAGAATGCAATTCTAATTTCTTAATTTAGAGATGAAAAACAATAAAGAATTTATAGAAATATACGGAGCTAAGACACATAATCTTAAAAACATAAATTTAAAAATACCGGCAAGAGAAGTTATTATACTAACTGGTGTAAGTGGTTCTGGTAAATCCAGCTTAGCTCTTGATACATTATATGCAGAGGGACAAAGGAGATATATAGAATCTTTTTCTACCTATGCAAGACAATTTTTAGAAAAAGTTCAGAAACCGGATGTAGAGAAAATAGAAGGGTTATTTCCGGCAATTGCTATCTCGCAAAAGCCTCATCCTGCTAATCCGCGCTCAACAGTTGGAACTATTACAGAAATTTATGATTACTTAAGACTTCTCTTTGCAAAAATTGGCAAAATTCACTGCTATAATTGTAATAGGGTAGTTAAAAGAGATTCTGTAAATACAGTTTTTAATACATTAAAAAATGAACTTAAGGATAATGAAAAAATTGGTATATTCTTTCCTCTTTCCATTGAAAATGAACAGAACTATGAAGAAGCTCTTAAGAAATTAATTAGATTTGGCTATGATATTATTTTAAAAGATGATGAATACTATGATATTAATGAATTTTTAGAGAAAAGGCTTTCTATGGAAAATGTTTTTGTGCATATTGATACTATTGAATGGTCATTAAATATAGAAAATAGAATTAAAGATTCTTTAGAAATGGCATTCAGTCAGGGAAAAGGCGATATAATGATTTTAAGAAAGAATAAAGAAAGGCTACTATTTACAGAAAAATTAATGTGCCCATATTGCAAAATATTCTATAAAGAACCGGAGCCTTCACAATTATCATTCAATAGTCCAAAAGGAGCTTGTCCCCAATGTCAAGGTTTTGGAAATATCATATCTATTGATATGAAAAAAATAATCCCTGATGAGAATCTTACTTTAGAGGAAAAGCCAATTGCTTGTTGGAACAGTGATTTATTCAGCTGGTTTTACAAAAAATTGCAGCGGCTATCTTCTAAATATAAAATTCCTTGGAATATTCCTTTCAAAGATTTAAATGCAGATATTAAAAATGTTATTATTGAAGGCAATGAAGATTTTCCTGGGATAAAAGGATTCTTTGAGATTCTTAATGAAAAAAAGTATAAAGTTCAAATAAGAGTATTTTTAAGCAGATTTAGAAAATACGAGGATTGTCCTGAATGTAAGGGAAGCAGGCTGAAGAACGATGCTCTTTGCATAAAAATTTTTAATAAGAATATTTATGAACTTTGCGAAATTTCAGCAGAAAGATTAAGAGAGTT
>CAYREJ010000204.1:0-5031 GCA_964423235.1 uncultured Acidobacteriota bacterium
TTTTTACTGTAGCATTCTCCTTTAAAACTACTTTCTCTAAATCATTTGCTCCTATCTCAATTATTTCAGATAAAGAATAATCTCTAATTGGATAATTATCAAGCTCTTGCTTCTCCAATAATTCATTATACTTCCTATAAATTTCAGAAGTAGATAATCTAATTTTTGGAACTGCCAAAAGTATATTTTCTGTTTCTATATCTTTGCAAAGATGTATCTCATCCCCCCTATTGATCCCTATAGCTGTTCCGCCATATAAGAAATAAGGAACATCTGCACCTATCTTCTTTCCTAAATTAGCTAAATTTTCTTTAGACAATTTCAAATTCAAAATCTTATTAAGTGCATAAAGTATCACAGCAGCATTAGAACTTCCACCACCTAATCCTGAAGAAGGAGGAATTTTCTTATAGATCCGCACATAAGCTGAAAACTTTCTTCCGCTATATTCTTTTATTAAGTTTATAGCCTTTATTATGGTATTTTCTTCATTTAAAGGAATTTCAAATCCTAAATTCTCAATCCTGCAAATATTATTTTTATAACCGGTGATTTCAAAATCTATTAAATCAAACAATTCTATACTTTGGAATATTGTAAAAATTTGATGATACCCATCTTGATATTTAGATAATATTTTTAAAACTAAATTAATTTTAGCAAAGGATGGAATCTTCTCAAGGAACATTAAGAATCTTTTATTCTAAAAAGAGGTATTTCTTCCACTTTTCATCAAAATAACCGCAATATCTTAGCTGATAAAGCAATGAAAAAGGATAATATCTTTTAGGGTCCTTTTTTAATCTAAAGCCTGCTTCTTCCGGAAGTTTATTTCCTTTTTTGGCATTACATTCAGGACAAGAAGTTGCTAAATTTTGCCATTCATTTCTACCGCCTCTGGACCTCGGGATAATGTGATCTAATGTTATTTCTGATTCCTTTAATCGTCTCCCACAATATTGACAAATAAAACTATCTCGCATTAATACATAAGCCTTATTTAATTTTTTCCTAATCTTTGGAATAGGGATATAATGAGTTAATTTCAATACTGAAGGTAAAACTATTCCCATTGAAGGAGATCTTATAACAATGTCAGTATCTTCTAAGCTTGTAGCTATCCCTTTATACAGCATTAATATAGCTTTTTTCCAAGAGCATATATTAATTGGCTCGTAACTGCTATTTATAACTAAAACTTTCCTTTTTTCTAAAGACATAATTAAAAATTTTCAAAGTAAATTTTATAATATCCTTTTTATTTTGTCAATATTTTAGCATTCCCCTTTTCATCTTATTTTGAAATTCACCACAGAGATGCAGAGAACACAGAGAAAAAATTGACTCTTTTTTCTCTGTGCACTCTGTGCCTCTGTGGTGAAATATAAATTCTGCTATTTTCAAGACTTTTTCTTTTTGCCAAGATGCAAATAATAAAAAGAACAAAATATAACAAAAAATATTCTTTGCGACCTTTGCGTGAAAAAATTATTTGAATAACCTTTATTTTTTTTATTATTTAGAAAATGTATCACCCTTTTGTGCACTTCCGCTAACTATTTTTGCTATCGCAGATTTTGATAATACTTGAACTACTTCAATTTCTCCTACCTTACTTTTAACGGTATCTAAAACATTTCCATCCTCATCTTTAATAGTATCTGTAATTCTATAAACTGAAAATCTGTCTCCTTCTTTAATATCAGAATTGGCTCCTTGATCAATATAAACTTTTGTGGGGGATTTTACATCAATAATTTTTCCGCTTCCGGAAACTGGTGCCAGAGAACTTAATTTATCAGATTGAGCTACTATTTTCTCGACTATTTTTTCAATAGAAGGTCTCAGGGATTCTTGGGCTACTCCCTGATCAAATTGTTTTTCAAAATCTATATCTTTATACCAGCCGGAACCAAACTTTTTGCTGCCAGTAGCTTCTTCTGCTAATAAAATTTCAGCAGTGGAAGTATCAATCAAGCGTACATCAACTGTACTTTCTGCATTGGAATATGACCCACCTACAAATTTAATCCTTCCTCCATATCTTTTAATACTAAACTTTGTTATAGAACCTGTTAAAATTAACTGAACACCTAAAATTTTCCCAATCTTGGCAGCTGTTGATGAAGAAACAGCTCCGGAAGCTCCTAATGCTTGTTCATCTAAAACTGCTTGAAGCTTATCTCTTTCAATTACAGAAAACTTTCCTGTTTTAACTAATTGTGTTACTAATTCATCAGCAGCAGCTCTTCCTAAATGCTCTCCCCACCAATACCATTCACTATTATTCTGAAAATCCATTACTGCTATCCTGATTTTGCCAGCTGCTTCAGCATAAACAGCTGAGCTTAGCAAAAACATAAATAGCATTATAATATTTAATTTCTTCATAACCTTATTTCCTCCTTTAAAAAAAAAGGGGCTATATATAATTTAACCCCTTTTAAATTTGCTCATTTCTTTTATTTTCTTCTAAATAATGCTTTACCTATTAAATGCATTAACTTTGAGGTGAAATAACATATCCTCCGCCTTCGCAAGTAGCATTCCCTGGCGTCAACGCACAACCACCACCAGTTAATTCTACTTTCTGCTCATAAATTACCTTCGGTTCCTCATATTTTTTCTTTTCGCTCATAATGACCTCCTTTTTTTAAAAATAGTTTATTATATTAATACATATCTTTTCCTTTGTCAATAGGTTGGAAAAATTTTTTAAAAAAAATTTTTCTTTTTTATCTATTAATGAATTCATACCTTAAAATAGCATTCAAACAGGCTTCCGGGTAAGGTTCATTAAAATTTTTTCTATTCAAAAACATTAATCCAGGACATAAAAAACAATAATTTATTAATTTGCAATTCTTGCACTTTGCACTCATTGCTCTTGTTATATTCCGAAGATATTTTAGCTTTTCATTATTAAACCATAAATTTTTAAATTCATCTTTATAAATACTGCCTACTGGTATAGGAACTCTTAAACAAGGCAATATATCTCCATAAGCATTTATGCTTATTAGATTTCTTCCCATTGCACAAATTGGCTCATCCAGTCTCTTATGATCAAAATTTACAAGATCCCCTTCATTTTCAAATATTGTATATTCAAAGTATTTAGATAATTTATTAAATTGAGGCTTTAATTCTAAAGGAAATTTTTCTCCTTCAATCGTAGGACTTATGAAAGGATCAAAAACAATAGGGGCTTCAAAAGAATTTGCTATATTTTCCATTTCTTCTATTTCATTTTGATTTAATTTAGTAACGGGAGCCTTTATTCTAATTTGGCAACCTGCTTTTTTCAAAAATTTTATAGCAGAAACAGTTCTCGTAAATGACCCCTCAACTTGCGTAAGAGCATCATGACTTTCAGCAGTAGCACCATGTAAGCTAATATCTATATACGCTGGCACTAATTCACTTATTTTGTAAGCTAATTTCTCATTTATAATCACCCCATTAGTTTGAATAATAATTAAATATCCCAATCCCTTTGCGAATTTAGCTATATCAAAAAATTCAGGATGAAGTAATGGTTCTCCTCCTGTTAATGCTAAATAAAAACTTCCTATTTCAGCCGCTTCATATAACAATTTTCTTACAGCCTCAGTTTTTATAAAAATTGCTTCATTGGGATTATAACAAAATTTACATTTTATATTGCACTGCCTCGTTAATTCTATTTGAATATTAACTGGTATACATTTATAAAATGCCTTTGCCAATATTTCTTTATATGGATTTAATTCCCTTTTTTTTGCTTCAATCATTCTTGTTATTCTACCATTTAGTCATTATTAACTTCTATAAAACCAATGGTCATCAATTCCTGGCAAAATTTAATTAAATCATTTCTTGCTACTTCCGGAGAAACATCATATTCCGCAATTATCTTGTTCAAAATTTCTGCACCTGTTTTTTTCCCATCAATAAGCTCCCATATTTTTGTTCCAACTTCATTTAACAATTTTATAATATTCGTATTTGGGTCAATAATTAGCGCTTGACCATCAATAATTCTATAAGGATATTTTTCATTTTTACGGGGTTTCTTCTCTAATATAGACATTTAATTAAATTACCTCCCAAAAATCAGAATCTTTTTTAAAATGCAAAATCCCATTCTTGGTAGTTTTAATAATTGAGATAGCATTAATTAAAGCTTTATTACCTAAAACATTATAAGCATGAGCAAAAAGCAAATTTGCTAATAATTCAGATACCATAAATGATGATGAAATTTGCTCTAAATATGTAGAATTATCCTGCTTCAATCTGAATAATCCTTCTAAAGGAAATCCGACAGTCCAATCTTTTAGTCTTGTAACACTTTTTCTTTGAGGGGGACGATAAACATAGTATTTTTTATCCTTTTCTATAACCATTGAGTATTCGTCACTTATTATTTCCATGCCTTCAGATAATTTAGATATTGTAGTTTTACCTATACCAGGGGGTCCAAAAAATATATATACTTTCCCTTCCTTAATTATGCTTGCACCATGGATCATGCATCCCCCTTGAAATATTGACCACCAACTACAATAGCTCAATAAAAAATCATTTAAAATAAAAAAAGTCTTTTGCTTCTTATCTTTACATAAAAAAGCCTTCCCTTCAAATTTTTTCTTATCTAAATAGCCTGCCAAATGATATGTCCAAAAATAATAATACTTTTCATCTTCGCCTAATATGAATCTTCTATATTCATATCTGTCTTGCGGATATCTGAGAAAGCATTCATGCACAATTTCATAAAAGCTTATATTAAATTCATAATTACTTATTGTCTCTGCAACAAAAGGTCCGTGAGCTTTAATCAATTCATTCTTAATATGCTGCTGGATATTTTTAATTCTTATGATAGCTCTGCCAATAATTAAGTCTATAAAAGAATCTCCTAAAGGATTAATCTTTGCTGATTCAAAAAAATCGTATTGCGGCAGGAAATCCTCTTTTTTGGCGTATGGAAAATAATCAATATCTATACTCCCAAACTGCATAAGCAAATTTTAATTCTATCCAATT
>CAYREJ010000205.1:0-3304 GCA_964423235.1 uncultured Acidobacteriota bacterium
ATCTTTGTGCCTTCTTTGTGATCTTTGTGGTTTCTAATTTTTTTGCCATTGGATTGGCTTTTAGCATTTGGAATAAACTGACTATTTACATAAATTTGCATTGAAAAATAAAGAAGTATTTGATATACTTAAATGTTTTATTCTAAAGAGAAAGAAGATATAATTATGATTGAAAGAATACAGCATCCTTTCAGTAAGAGAATGGATGGAATTACTATTTCACCAACTTTTAAATTATCTGAAAGGGCTAAGAATTTACAAAAAGAAGGAAAAGACATTATAAATTTAACTGCTGGGGAGCCTGATTTTAATGCCCCTGATGTGATAAAGGAAGGGATTATTGATGCAGTTCATAAAAATAAGAACCGATATACACCGATAGCTGGAATTCAGGAATTACGGGCTGCTATAGCTGATGTTTACAGTAGTAAAGTGAACGCAAAATTAACATATGAGAATGTGATAACGAGTGCTGGTGCCAAGGAAGCTCTTTTTAATGCATTAATGGTGTTATTGAATCATGGAGATGAAGTAATAATTGCTATTCCATATTGGGTTACCTTTCCTCAGCAAGTTCTAATATGTGGAGGGAAACCAGTCTTTGTTCCCACTGACGATAATTTTCAGCTTACTCCGGATGCCCTATTAAATTATCTTTCTTCTAAAACTAAAGCAATCATAATCAATTCTCCGAACAATCCTTCTGGAATCATTCAAGAAGAAAATTTATTGAAAAGCATAGTAAATATAGCCAAAGAGAAAGGCATTTATTTAATTTATGATGAGACTTACAATGAGATAACCTATGATGGGAAGAAGAATCCATCCCCTCTTTCATTAGACGGTTCTTCTCTTGATAGAATGATAACAGTCAATACTTTTTCAAAAACTTATGCAATGATGGGATTGCGAATTGGGTATGCAATAGCTTCTAAAGAAGTTATTAATGAGATGTGTAAGATTCAGGGGCATACTACATCACACCCTTCAAGCATTTCTCAATATGCAGCTTTATCAGCCTTAAGCTTAAAAGGAGATTACTATGCTGAATTAATTTCTCAATATGAAAAAAGAAGAAGAATAATCATTGATGCTTTTAATAAGATTCCATCAATAAAATTTATAAAGCCGGACGGAGCCTTTTATATATTTCCGGATATAAGGAAATTTATGGAAAAGGCTAATTATAAAGATTCAGATGAAGTAGCCTTTGATATATTGGAAGAAGCTAATGTAGCAGTGATGCCGGGTTCTGCTTTTGGCATGGATGGATATTTAAGAATATCCTTTGCAGTGAACATAGATAAATTACAAGAAGCTTGTGAAAGATTGATAAAATTTTTTTTAAAACTTCCTCATAGACAATAATTCAATGAGCTTTAGGCTTTAAAAAAATAAATGCAAGATATATAATTTTTCTTTATGCACGCTTTGTGTTCTTTGTAGTTTAAATTTATTTACCATTTGATTTGCTTTTAGAATTTGCAAAAGACTGACTATTTACGGAGGTAATTGATGACAAAAAATATATACTTTATTATAATAATTTTATTAATTTTGGCATTGAACAATTTAAGTTTCGGAACAGTAGAAAATAAGGAGATTCACGAAATTAAGAAGTTCATAGAAAAGCATGTATCAATAATAAAGCCTTTATACAAAGAAGCATCATTAGCTTACTGGAATGCATCTATATCTGGCAAAGAAGAAGATTATTCCAAAAGCAGTCAGCTACAATATGCCCTTGAGAAAGTTTATACCAACAAAGAGGAATTCAAAAAAATAAAAGAATGGAAGAAATTAGACATAAGAGATCCTATTTTAAAAAGACAAGTAGATTTGCTTTACTTGCAGTATCTCCAGAATCAAATTCCGGATGATCTTTTAAAAGAAATCATAAGCAAAAGCAATGAAGTAGAAAAACTATTTAATACATTCAGAGGAAAAGTTGATGGTAAAGAAGTATCAATGAATGAAATAGAAGAGGTTTTAAGAAATTCCTTGGATTCTAATCAAAGACGGAAATATTGGGAAGCTCAAAAATCAATCGGACTCATTTTGGAAAAACCCTTAAAAGAATTAGTGAAATTAAGAAATAAAGCAGCTCGCCTGTTGGGATTTCCGAATTTTTATTCTATGTCTTTATATTTAAATGAGCAGGACGAAAATGATTTATTAAAATTGTTTGATGAATTAGATAAATTAACCAAAGATAGATTTGCCATACTCAAGAAAGAAATTGATTTAAAATTATCTCAAAGATATGGGATAAAGCCGGAAGAAATGATGCCTTGGCATTATAATGATTCATTTTTTCAAGAGGCTCCTAAAATTTATGATGTAGATTTTGATTCTTTGTTAAAAGATCATAATATTCTTGACTTAACTGAAAAATTTTACAACAGCATAGGATTAGAAATAGACGATATTCTAAAAAGAAGCGATCTTTATGAGAAGAAAGGGAAAAGCCCTCATGCCTTTGAAACAAATATTGATAAAGAAGGCGATATAAGAATATTAGCGAATATAAAAAATAATGAATATTGGCTTGATACAATGCTTCATGAAAGTGGTCATGCTGTTTATGATAAATATGTAAATAAGAATCTTCCTTTTTTATTACGCCAATATGCTCATATTTCAACAACAGAAGCTATTGCTATGCTATTCGGGAGATTAGCTAAAAATGTCCATTGGCTTCAAAAAATGATTCATCTTACTGATGATGAGAGAAAAAAAATAGAAAACGAAGCTTTTAAAACCTTACAAGCTCAAGAATTAATTTTTAGCAGATGGACACAAGTAATGTTTGGATTTGAAAGGGAATTATACAAAAATCCGGATCAAAATTTAAATAAATTATGGTGGGATTTAGTTAAAAAATATCAATTAGTTAATCCTCCGAAAGGAAGAAATATGCCGGATTATGCATCTAAAATTCATTTATCTACTTCGCCTGTGTATTACCATAATTATTTAATCGGGGAGTTAATCGCTTCTCAAATTCATCATTATATCGTAAAAAATATATTAAAAGAAAACGATCTTAAATCAGTTGATTATGTCGGGAATAAAGAAGTAGGAGCTTATTTAAACACATTTTCTCTGATGGGGCAGTTCTCAAATGGGATATGCTGATAGAAAAAGCTACCGGTGAAAAATTAACTCCTAAATATTTTGCTGAACAATTCATAGATTAAAATTTTGGTTGAGGATAAGGAAAAGGTTTATCAATACATTTACACTGAAAAAAAGAAAGTAAGACTCGATGTTTTTTTGCAAAATAAAATACCGGAAGTCAGCC
>CAYREJ010000205.1:3314-5020 GCA_964423235.1 uncultured Acidobacteriota bacterium
GGAGTTATTTGCAAAGATTGATAAAAGATTCTTTTGTATTAGTTAATGGAAGCATTAAAAAACAAAATTATAGATTAAAGGAAAATGATTTAATATTAGTAAAAATTCCTGAAATAGAATCTGAAGCAGAACTGCAAGCTTGGGATTATCCTTTAGATGTAATATATGAAGATGATGCAATTATCGTAATTAACAAGCCCAGCGATTTAATTGTGCATCCGGGAGCAGGAAATAAAAAAGAAACAATAGCTAATGCACTTATCTACTGGTATCCGGAAATTAAAAATGTCGGGCATCCATTGAGACCGGGAATTGTTCATCGTTTAGATAAAAACACTAGTGGTTTATTAGTGGTGGCAAAGACCAATACTGCTTACTACAGCTTAGTGGCTCAGATGAAAGAAAGGAAAATAGTAAGAAAGTATTTAGTTTTAGTTGAAGGTGTTTTAAAGGAAGACCAAGGTTTAATTGAGTATCCTATTGGTCGCCACCCTTTAAACCGTCAAAAAATGGCGGTAAATGTTAAAAGCGGCAAAGAGGCAAGCACTGCTTTTCAAGTAAAAAAAAGGTTTGCTAACTATAGTTTTCTTGAAGCAGAGTTAAAAACGGGGCGCACCCACCAAATTCGGGTGCATTTTCAAGCTATTAACCATCCTGTAGCAGGCGACCCTACTTACAGCAGCTCAAAGAGTGGTCGGGAACTTGGTTTAGCTAGGCAGTTTTTGCACGCTTACTATCTGCAGCTTTACCATCCTCAAACAAGGGAACTGCGGCAGTGGCAAACACCACTGCCGCCAGATTTAGCTTCAGTTTTAGCTCGTCTTAATGCTTAACAGTCTATCTGGATGAGCTTAGTTGAGAAAATTAGCAGCTGCAGTTCTCATCAGAACAAGCAGGAGCTGAAGTAACAGTCTCTGTTAAGCTTGCTGCTAACTTATCTAGCTTAAAAGCAGCTCCTTTTCTTACCGTCTTACCAACCTCAATAGCTTCGCTAATCTCTTCAGGTGTAGCCCCGCTTTGCAAAGCTTTGCTCACATGATACTGCAGGCATGGCTGACAGTTGGCGGTTACTGAAGCGCCAACAGCTATTAACTCTTTTAAGCGCATCTCCATCGTTTACCTCCTTTGACGTTGCTTGCTAAAATAACAGGCTGTCTAGCCTCTAACCTTGTTTACTTAAAGATAGACTCTGCTTTGCTCTTTAAGACAGTTCTAACAATATAGACGTAATTTTTCCTTAAAAGTAACAGTCGCTTTCTTACCAGATATCCAACTTATCACTTGAATGCTGGTAAAATCTGCTGGAGAGGTAACAGTTGCTTTTTGATACTACCATTATCTAAAACTGTAAAGTTTTAATCACTTCCTAAAAGGTAAATTAAGTTTATAATAAACTCTTAGCTAACAAACGCAACTTAAGCGTTTTTAAATGGAAAAATTTTGGACTCTAACGCAAGCAGAGTTATTTAAAGCTCTGAAAACTTCTCGTAGCGGACTATCTGAGGCAGAGGTCCAGGAGCGTTTAAGCACCTATGGCTTTAACAAACTAGAAGTAGCAAAAAAAACACCGCTTATTTTTAAGTTTTTAGCTAACTTTTATCACCTTATGGCTCTTCTTTTATGGGCTGCTAGTTTTTTTGCTTTTCTTGGTGGACAAACCCAACTAGCCTGGGCAATTATTGGCGTCATCATTATTAATGCTATTT
>CAYREJ010000206.1:0-4924 GCA_964423235.1 uncultured Acidobacteriota bacterium
CTTTGTGGTTTATAATTTTTTTGCCATTGGCTTTTAGGATTTGGAAAAAACTGACACTATTTCAGTGAAAAATCGTTGACTTTATTTATTAAAAAAAGTATTATTTGTTAAAAAATGGAAATAAATGAAATTGAAAAATTAATAGAAATTAGCCTTAATGATTTTAAGAATAAGAAAAATCATATAGAAAGATTTTATAAAGAAATTTCTAAGATTCAGCAATTGTTCAAAAATGCAATAGGAAATGCTTTTATAATTGGACAATGGTTAGATGACTTTAAGAAAAGATTCTCTAATGATAGTTATTATAATGAAGTTTCAAGTTTGATTGAATCAATAGAGCAAATAAATAAGAAGAATAAAGAAGATTTTATTTTTGATTTTGGGAAGAAATTAAGGGAGAATTTTGAAAAAGAGAATTTAAATATAACAGGTTCTGGAGAAAATTATTCGGTGGGACTTATGAATATAAAGATAGATTTTACTGCAGGAAAAGCATCTTTGTTATTTTCGAGGGAGCTTTTAAAAGGAGGAATTCAACTCGAACCAAAAGCAATACTTGCAGCTTATAAAGCAGCAGAAAAAAGATTAATCAGGAAATCATTTAATGGAAAAGAATTCATAAAGGATTTATATGAAGCATATAGGAGAGCAGCTTTATTAAGCGGTTTAGAAATAGGCAAGAGAATAAATATAATAAAAGTATTGAGGGAATTAGCATTTTTGGTTCAAAGCAATACTTTTGAGGTTGATCCAAAAAAAGAAAATTACAGGGGTTATGGTAGGGCTCAGTTTGCTTATGAACTATATAGATTGAAATCAGAGAATATATTTGAGTATAACAATATGAAATTGAATTTAGGAACTGCGACTATTGACTATGCAGGAAAGAGGCAGTATTCTTTATATGTGCCGGATGATATTAGTGGCGGTAATTACATAATGTATATTTCATTTGTTCCTTATTAAGAAAATATGAATATAAATCAGAATGTAGCAAAGCAAATAATAATGAAGTTAGGGCAGAGTGGGGAACCGCCCGAATTAGGAGCAAGCTATTTTAGCGCAGGCTTAGATTCTTATCTTAAATCTCTTGAAGAGGAGTATTTGGATGGAATTTTAAAAGAAGGGATGTCTGCTTTCAAATTAGTATTAGGGGATTATGGAGCCGGTAAAACACATTTTTTGTATTGTTTAAGAGAGAAAGCTTGGGAAAAAGGGTATGTAGTAAGTTTGATCTCGCTTAATCCGAGGGATTGTCCTTTTGATAAACTTGAGTTAGTGTATCGGGAGATGGTAATGAAATTAACTATCAAGCCGAAAAATGATTCTTTATTAGACTTATCGAACTTTGGTTTAAAGATATTGTTGGAGGAATGGTGCGAGAATGCATTAAAGGGATTGAAAAAAAGGCAAAAGGATACTGAAGCTCCCTTAGAAGATTTAGTTAGGAAATATTTAAATGGTATTAAATCAATAGAAAGTGCATCTTATCTTCAAGCCCTGAAGTTATATTTTTTAGCTTATTGTAGAGAAGATTATGATAATATGGAAACAATTCAAAGATGGTTATATGGGGAGCCAATTCCTAAATACATAATGTATCCTCTAAAAATATATGATAAATTAGATAGGACAACAGCATTTAGGATGATAAGGAGCCTATGTCAATTTGTAAGGGAGATTGGATATAAAGGATTAGTTATATTATTTGATGAAGGGGAAAGACAAACCAGCATTGGAGGTTCTAAAAGTCGTAAGATGGCATTTGATAATTTAAGACAAATTATTGATGAGTGTGGAAATAGTCGCTTACCTGGTTCTTTTTTTTGTTATGCTGTGCCACCGAGCTTTATGGAGCAAGCTAAAACTTATGTTGCTCTTTCTCAAAGATTATCATCCGGTATTAATTTCTCTACATTTAATCCCAGCGGTGTAATAATAGATTTAGAAAATTTAGATTTATCCGGAGAGGAGCTTTTGATTGAAATAGGGAAAAAATTATGGAGCATATTTAAAATCGCTTATCCTAATGATGTAGCGGATTTATTAGCTCATAGAAATATATCAATATTAGCAGAAGAAGTTTACCAGCAAACGCTTGATGTTAGTCAGCGAAGAATTTTTATTAAGGCGATAATTGAATCTTTCCAAGCTTTAAGGACAAATCCCAATGCTTTGACGGGAAAAGAAACCAGAGAATTAGTTAAAAGCACAATTCAAAATTTAAGATTAATTGAAACCAAAAAAAGGGAAGAAAATTTCATAGGAGAATTAGAAGGAGAAGACTTTGATGACGAATAAAGAAGAGATATATTCAGAAAGGTATTGGCTTAACTCTGAAGTTTATAATCCTTATTTTGGTAAGGGCATAGTAGTAGGCTTCCGGCAGAGATATAAAGAAGCACAGGTTGCTTTTGAAGATATAACTATATGGATGAATATTGAAGAGCTCACTAAGATAAAAAAAATTGAACCTCAAAAGAAGAAAGATAAAGCTGCATCAAAATATACTCTATCAAGAAAGAAAGCAAAAAAGATTGTAGAGGCTTTAAGATTGGGAGTAGTTCCAGAGGCTGAAATAGAAGAATACACGGTTCATAGGGCAGAAGAAATTAAAGAAATAGAAAAAGGTTTTGAAAGAGTAGAGAATGAAGGAGGCAATTCCACAATCATTTTAGGAGAATATGGCAGTGGAAAAAGTCATTTTTTAGATTTGATAAGAAGCATAGCATTAAAAAAAGGATTTGTAGTAGCAAAGGCTGAAATGGATGCATATGAGATAAGACCGCATCGTCCAAAAAGGCTTTATCGGGCACTTATGGAAAATATAAAATGGCAGTTAAATAGTAGTGATACACGTTTAAGAGATTTTATTCAGTTTGCCAGTGAAAAAAGCGATATATTATCAATTATGAAAGACCATAAATTTTTTTATCCTCTTTTAAAGCTTGTTCAGCAATCAAGGTCTTCAATCAATGATCTTTTGTGGGAATGGGCAGAAGGAAATGAAATAAGATTAGATTATCTTAGGAAAAATATCAGATGTTATACTATTAATAGTTTGCCGGCTTTGTATGATTCAGGGTATGCAGCAGATCTATACTGCTATATCCTAACGGGGCTATCCTATATGGCTAAATCAATCGGTTTCAAAGGATTAGTCCTTTTAATTGATGAAGGAGAAAGTATTTATATGGTAAATAAATATGAAAATGAAAAAGCTAACAATTTCATTAAAGGATTGATTTTAGCTTCTTCAGGAAACTTCAAGGATTCTGATTTATTATTTCATTCTTATAAAAGAAGAGCTTATCCTTATAGTTATCGGGAGAAAAGTTTCCTTTATACGATTTTTGCTATGACACCGCGGATTGAAGATATTGATCCTCCAGCGTGGTTATCCGCTGCTTCAATCATTGAATTATCTCCTTTAGATATTAATGATATGCAAACCCTTTATAATAGATTAATTGAGATATATAAAAGAGCTTATTCTTCCTTTGATTTGAATAATTCAGAAGATATTCTCCCAATCCTTTATGAATTTTGGGAAGGCTTTTCAAAAGATTTTATAAAATTTCGTCAATGTCTCAAAGGATTAGTAGAAGTATTGGATATAAAAAGACATTATCCTCTTGCAAAAATTTCATTAGGCAAAGATTCTTTAAAAGAAATGTTCAATAATTGAATTGATGAATTTACTCTCTCAAGAATTAAAAATTAAAAAACTTCTGAAGAGGACTTGGTCTCCTTTTTTCTCAAGATATGGAAGATTTTTTTCAACACAATTAAAAGCCATACCTTTAGTTTTGAATAAGAAGAATGTATTGATAAAGGCTCCTCCGGGAACAGGAAAAACGGAAGCTGTTATGGCTCCATTAATAGAAAATTTTAAAAATGAAGGCTGGAAAAATTTATCAATATTATACATAGTTCCTACAAGGGCTTTAGCTAATGATACTATTAAAAGGTTAGAAAGCCCTTTAGAAGAATTGGAAGTAAAAATAAAAAGGAAGACTGGGGATTTTCCTAATGAATTCAAAGAAGACAGTGATTGTTCTGTATTAGTGATAACGCCCGAATCGCTTGATTCCTTGCTTTGTAAAAATCCAGAAGTATTATATAACTTAAAAGCAATTGTCTTAGATGAACTTCATTTATTAGATAATACAGTAAGAGGGGATCAATTAAGAATCTTGCTTGCACGCATAAGAAATTTACTGAACATAAATAAAAAAATACAATATTGCGCTTTATCTGCTACTTTCGAAAATGCTGAAGAGCAAGCATCAAGATATTTCACACCAGTTTCTATAATAGAAGAAAGTAATAAAAAAATAATTGATTATAAATTATTTCCTGAAGATTGGAATCACATAATATATTTTCTCAAGAAAGAGAACCTTAAAAAGGTAATCATTTTTTGTAATAGCAGAGCGGAAGCTGAGCTAATTGCTAACAAAATAAATATTCCCCCTTTTAAGGATAAAGTTTTTGTTCATCATGGAAGTTTGAATCGCACTGAAAGATTAAGAGTGGAAGAAATAATAAATGAAAGCAAAGTAGCTATATGCGTAGCGACAATGACTTTGGAATTTGGAATAGATATAGGAGATATTGATGCTATCGGCTTATATAAGCCTCCTTTAAGTATTGCTTCTCTATTGCAGAGAATAGGAAGGGGTTGCAGAAGAAGAAATGATATAAATATAGCTTTCGGAATCTATACTAATGACTTAGATTATGCTTCTTTTGTAAGCTTATTTAGCCTTGCTTCCGAAGGAGCTAAAGATGATCTGAATTATTTCCCGAAATATAGTGTTATTGTCCAGCAAATCTTTTCTTTATTAAAACAAAAAAGATATTCTGGTATTTTATATGAAGAATTAAAAAAAATAATGATGCCATTTATAAATTCCGA
>CAYREJ010000207.1:0-4919 GCA_964423235.1 uncultured Acidobacteriota bacterium
TAGAGTTGAGAGTTTATAGAGTTCCACAATTTCTTACCTTTATAGCTTATGCTTTTACCAACGCCCAATCCCTAATCCCCAATCCTCCACAGAGATGCACGCAAAGAACGAGGGAAATAAGTTAAGAAGATAAGGAAGGAAAATAATCTTTGCGAGCTTTGCGGCTTTGCGTGAAATAATAATTTTAATACTCACGCAAAGAACGCAAAGAGCGCAAAGAAAAGAAGTTAAGAAGTCAAGAGACTAAGAAGTTAAGGAAAGAAAATAATCTTTGCGAGCTTTGCGTCTTTGCGTGAAATAATTATTTGAATATCCTCGTAAAGACCCAAAAAACGCAAAGAAGTTATATTCCCTACCCCTTAACCTCTAATTCCTAATTCCAAATCCCTAATTCCTAATTCCCAATCCCTAATTCCTAATCCTTTTCACCCATACATATAACCGATAGCTGGCATCTTTGAATGATAAAGTATTTTCATCTATCCACTGCGGCTCCCTCACATCTTTATCAAAAAAAGTAAGTTGCTTAAATATCTTTCGGTCTATACTCATAATCCAAATATTTGTCGGTGTTTCTCTATCTTCCCTATTAGCTTTATATGAGAATACAATAGATTTAGAATCTAAAGACCAACTCGGAGTTATTGCTAATGCTTTCTCATCAGTCAATGGCTCAGGATTATCTTTCCCAATTGGCTTATTTAAATTTAATAACCAGATTCTTCCATACTCATCGTAAACGCCATACTTTCCGTCCTGAGACCATCTTATAAATCCTACTATTGCTTTGCTGGAGATTAATTTAACATTATCTCCTTCTATAATACCTTGTTCTTTACTGCAAGAGATGAAACTAAAGACAATCAAAAAAATTATAAAAAAATTTTGGTTTCTTTTATTCATTTTAATCCTCCATTCTATCTATATTTATTCATATAAATTTATTTTGTTATTTTGGAAAGAAAATTTTCAATTTATCTTCAGAAGGTGGGGCGCTCAAATAACTAATTATGATCAAAGATAATATAGAGATGAGAGCCGAAGGATAGATTAAAGGGATACCGAATGGGTCGCCTTCAGGAGATAAATCCGGACGAATAGATGCGAATATTTTAAGTCCCAAAGCGATAAGCGTGCCGCTTGCTATTGAAATCAAGCCTGCTAATGGAGTAGCTCTTTTCCAAGCTAAAGCAGCAATCAATGCAGGCGTGATAGCAACTCCGTAAATAGTATAAGCAAAAAAAGCTTGTTCTAAAACTGATTTAAATTTGACAGCCATAATGAAAGCTAAAATCCCGAATATGATCACGCATATTTTTTGTAATAGCACCATTTTTCTTTGTTCAGCGTTAGGATTAATGAATCTTTGATAAAAATCTCTCATAACATTAGTTGTTGGAGACAAAAGGTAATTCATAGCGGTAGAAACAACCACGACGCAGGCGGCAGCTAATAATAACATACCTATAATAGGCGGCACTGCATTTCTTGCTGTGATTAAAACAACGGTAGCCGGTTCCCATAAGCTTTTAAAAATGGATGCACCGAACACTGCTATTAACACGACAACAACTTCAACAAATATAGTCCCTATGATCCAAAATACAACAGCGCCCTTTGCTTCTCGTGGCGTTTTCGCACTATAAAATTTCTGATACATACTTTGTATCCCTAAGAGCAACAAGAAAGTGCTTAAGCAATATCCTCCTGCTTTCAATAAAGGCATTCTGCCGAAGCTCTCATTTATAATCATAAAATAACTTGCAGGCAGTTTATTCATTACTGTATGATAGCCACCGGCAAATTTCCATAAAAATGGTAGTGAAAACAAACAAGCTGATAAAATAATAATCCCATTAGGTAAATCTGTATAAGCAACAGCGAGCATTCCGGCTGCTGCGGTAAAGGTTATAACGAAAAGTGCTGTTATAATTTGACCGGCATTAACTGAGATAGCACCGTCCGTTGCCACATTTAATATAAGACCTCCAGCCCTCAATTGATAACTAACGATAGTAACAAAACTAATAATTAATGCAATAGCTCCAAAAATTCTTGCGGCTTTTCCGTACCTTACTTCCAAAATATCACCGATTGTGTATTGTCCGAAGGTTCTTATTTTCCCAGCTAAAAAGTATATTATTAATATACCGAGCCACGCACCGGCAGCCATCCAGATACTGCTTAACCCTGCTTTATAAGCGAATTCAGCGCCGGCAATGAAAGTTCCGCTCCCTATCCAAGTGCAAACTAAGGTAAAAACCATAACCGGCATGCTTAAAGAACGACCTGCTACCATAAAATCATCTTGCGTCTTAACCTTCTTAGCTCTATAAAAATTAAAACCCATCAGCACCAACATATATAACAAGATTATATACATATAATTTGTCATATTACCTCCATTTATCTCATAATAATCTTATTATTTCTTCCTGTTTCTCCCCTGAAACAATTACTTCTCCTTCCTCATTAACATATACATTTATTTCAGACCTAATTCCAAAATCCTTCAAATAAATTCCCGGCTCTATTGAAAATAAAATACCAGGCATCAACATCCTTTCATCTTTTGTCTCCAAATTATCTATATTAACACCATTCCCATGCACAGAGGTTCCTATGCAATGCCCAGTTCTATGCAAGAAATATTTTCCATATCCTTTCTCAGTAATATAATTTCTTACCACATCATCTACCTGCCACCCATAAACATGCTCATTCCTTCTAAATTTATCACAGATATATTGAACTGCTAAATCCCTCGCTTCCTTTACAATCTCAAATACCTCCCTATGCTCCCTTTTTATTTCTGCTGACAAAGTAGCTACCCATGTTATATCATAATAAATCGCACCAGGCTTCTTCAATTTTGCCCATAAATCAATTAATATTAAATCCCCTTTTCTTATGACTTTGCTGTTTCTTTCCGTCGGTTCATAATGAGGATTAGCCGCATTCTCATTTACAGCTACTATCGGAGCTCCATCCTCCCAAGATAAATTTGCTTTTTCAAATTCTTCAATCATAAATTGCTGGATATCATATTCTGTAAATTTCTTACTTTCCATCGTTCCTTTTTTTATTTCATCCCAAGCTAAATTCAATATTTTATGGATTAATTTTCCTGCTTCTATATGACTTTCGTAAGCATCTTTAGAAATACAAGCTTCAAATATTTGAACTAAATCAGCAGAAGAAATAACTTCAATACCGAAGCTTCTTATCAAATCTATTGTACCCCCATCCACTATTGAAATATAAGGAATTGCATTCATTGGGGAATATTGCATAGCTATTTTCTTACTTCCCTCAAGAATTTTCTTTAATAAATTCTGCTGCTCCTGCCAAGGTAAGTAAATATATTTTTCGCCAGGCAACGGATCCAATACATCTCTTTCTATATTATGAACTAATTTCTTGCATTCCCCTTTGGCTGGAATAAAATAATACCATCTCCGTGTATGTAATTTATCCTTGTCTAATCCCAAAATTGAATAAGCAAGTAAATCTCTATTATGAAAATCATAAAAGAGCCATCCATCAATTCCTCTCTTCAGCAATTCTTCTTGTATCTTTAATATCTTCATAATAATCCCCCTTATCATTTTATAAAATATTTCCCTACAATAGGCATTAATTTCCTTATCATTTCTTTATCAGCAAATTCTTTATTTGTAATAAAAGCACCTTCCAACGCATTCATACATTTGCATTTTCTTTCAATAGGAAGAAATTTCATAACCTCCAAAAGAATTTTTTGTGCAGTAGCAATATTTTGATTAAATGTTTGCACAACTTTTTCAACAGAAACAGCTTCTTCAGTAAGATGCCAAACATCATAATCAGTCACCATCGCAATTGTAGAATAACATATTTCAGCTTCCCTCGCTAACTTTGCTTCCGGCATATTCGTCATCCCAATAACATCAACACCCCAATTTCTATGGATAAATGATTCAGCCTTTGTTGAAAATTGAGGTCCTTCTATGCATAAATAAATGCCACCTTTAATAACATTGCATGAAACATTTCTTGCAGCTTGATATATTATTTCATTTAAATCAGCACAAACTGGCTCAGCAAATTCTATATGAGCAGCTAATCCTTTTCCAAAAAATGTAGAAATTCTTCTTTTTGTCAGGTCATAAAATTGATCAGGAATAACAATAAAAGTAGGCTTTAGTTCTTCTTTCATACTACCAACAGCACTCACTCCTATTAACCATTCTACTCCTAAAGCTTTGAAGCCATATATATTTGCACGGTAATTTATATCTGAAGGTGGAATAGTATGCCCCCTACCATGTCGGGCTAAAAAAGCTACTTCTTTATCTTCTAAAGTCCCAATCATATATGCATCTGAAGGCTCCCCAAAGGGTGTATCAACTTTCCTATAATCAATAAGTTTCAAATCTTTCATATTATACAATCCGCTACCACCTATAATCCCTATTCTCGGCATTGTCTACCTCCTTAATTTTATTTTTAAATAATATTCAATTATAAAGATATAGATTTTAACAGATTTAGTTAAAAATATCCATAAGAGTTTATAGAGTTTATAGAGTTTATAGAGTTGAGAGTTCCACAATTCCTTACCTTTGTGCCTTGTTATTCACCATAATCAGCTATCAATCATTGATCTAACAATAAAAATGAATAATTCATTCTATTATAATATAACTACCTATTACTTTTTACCTCTTACCTCTTACTTCTTACCTTTCGCTTCTTACCTCTTACCTTTCTCTTCTTAGCTTCTTTAAAGATATAGATTTTAACAGATTTAGCTAAAAATATCCATAAGAGTTTATATAGTTTATAGAATTTAGAGTTCCACAATTCCTTACCTTTGGAAATTATGATTTTACTATCTGAGAAAAATTAAGATAAAGCTTATATAATTTATTAAACAT
>CAYREJ010000208.1:0-4882 GCA_964423235.1 uncultured Acidobacteriota bacterium
TGTGATCTTTGTGCCTTCTTTGTGATCTTTGTGGTTTCTAATTTTTTTGCCATTGCCTTTTAGGATTTGGAAAAAACTGATTATTTATGGTGAGCTCAGCAAGGGTTTTTGTCTTGTGTAGATTTGCAGGCAGGGGAGCCGACGGGTCTTTCTGTACCAGAGGATGATTTCCCATAAGAACCTTCTTTATCATTAGTTAATGCTACAACAAGATAATAATAGCTACCTGTATCAGGATTAATATCTTCCGTTAAATCTAAACCGGCGTTACAAGTAAATGCTAAATGATTATAGCTAAATGGTGTTGATAATGAACCGCGATAAATTGCATAATCAATAGTAGAACAAGTATTATAAGTAGAACCCCAATTTAATCTAAGGTAATTACCATACTTCTGAACTGTGAGTGGAATTCCGGCTCCATTAATTTGCGGAACTTCACCCGGACTTGCACTCGTGATACAACCAGCAATTAAGAAATCCAAGATCCTACTCATAACAGCATCTCTATCTGCAGCTGAATTTATTGTCTCAAAAGGAAATCCTAAATTTACTATTTTGAAGGAACCAGAGTATTGAATTCCAGCCCCGATGTATGCTTCGCTGGAACCATTATACTGCATATTCAAAATTGAACCTCCATTAGCATCTATTACATCCGGATAATCTACATTGTATGTATTCCCATTCCCATTATCAAAAGTAATGTTAGCTAATCCATCAAAGATTGTCCCAGCTATGCCGGATACATTATTAATTGGCGCATCATTAGTATACGGGTCATCATCCCTATAAATTGCTTTTAGATAATTTTGATAGAAACTCCTTCCATTATTAAGCCAGTCCAAGTCCCAAGCTATTTCGGCGCCTGAAACAAATAAATTTCCACCTCCATTTAAATAATTCTGAATAAGATTTTGCTCGGTAGTATCAAATGTATGGTCTTCTGAAGATTCTTCTCCTAATATCCAGATAACGGTGCAATAATTGGATAATGAAACATAATTATTTATTACCGCTTCATTTGAAGCGGAGTCAAAATTCAATCCGTAAGCATCTATTGATTTAGAAAATTGAACTATATAATCATAAGAATTCATTTTTCTTAAAACCATCCTTAAGTTTTGTCCGATAGTATCATTTTTTGGTATTAAAGCAGCCCGATCAAGCCGATCAAATCCATTAACTATTAATAATTTTACCGGCTGATTACTTACCCTAACACTTAAAGTTTCAGTCGGGAAAGATTCACCTCCTGCATTATAAGCAGATACTTTAAAATAATAAACTTTGTTTAATGCAAGATTATTAATTTGGATTGATGTATTGGTTGTTTCAATAGCATTTTGGAATGCATAACCATTTTCACTAATATAAACTCGGTAGCCAGTAGCAGGGTCTCCGCCAGCTCCCCCAAAGGGAGGGGCATCCCAATCTAATAATACTGTTCCGTCTCCATTATTCTTTGCATAAAAATTAATAGGAGGTTCTGGCAATAGAACTGAAGAGGTTCCAAAGTATTTTACTATCCCTTGATAAATAGCTCTTGCAGCTAATTGACGAAATTTAGGATGCTTTATCTGCAAAGAATCATAACTGTCATCATGGAAAGCTAATTCAATCAGGACCCCCGGCATTGTTGATAAAGCCCGCAATTCTCCAAAGTTTGCGGAAAGTTTTCCTCTATCTGTCCAAGAAGGGTCCCATTCAGCTCTTATATCATTTATCAATTCAGTGTGGATATAATTTTGAAGAATTTGGCTTTCTGCCTCTGTATCGGCACAATAGGAACTATCTGAACTACGGCAGATGTAAGTTTCAGTGCCATTGCCAGAATCAGTACATCCGCCGACAGTAGCATTAGTGTGCCAAGAAATATATAGCGCTGTTTCGCTATCTTCTTTTTCCCATTCTGCATACAAAGGGCGGCAGGTAACATCATCTGCATCATCGCCGCTTGTGGAAGGATCATAAGCACTTGCAGGGGCTCCTAAATATTGAGCATTATAACGACAACACTCTTCCCATTTCGGTTTGCCACTGGTTCCCGACCCCCTGTCTATTTCTCCTAATCCTCCTCCAAAACGCACAGCATCCGCTGATACATTTGTTCCATTAGTAGAATCATTCTGCAAAATTACCTGCCCAGTATCGGAATTGTATCCAGCGTAAAAATAATATTCACCTACGAATTTCCAAGTATGTCCATCAATTCTTTGATTGATCCTAACATCTGTTTGTCCACCAGCATGCTTGATTATATAATGTGCATCTATAGCTCTGGCACTGTAACCGGAATAAGATACATAAACAGAATAATATCCTTCTTTAGGAATGTAAGGTGTCCATATAGCTTGAGCAGAAACAGTAGGCGAGACATCTGCTAAACGATTCGTTCCTAAGCTGAAAGGGTCTGTTCCGCTCTGATAAGGGGAATATCCATTAGCAAATCCACTCAAAGATGAATTATACCATGTTCCAATTTCTTGATATGTGCTTGCACCATTATTCCCATCATTATCTACAATAACTGCATCAGTATTTAAATCCCTCTCTCTTATAGCAAAGACGCTTGCTCCTGCATTCCATAGGTATTGAACTAAATACTGGTTTATTGCTTCGGCATTAATAAAATCTTCTACTATATTGCAATTGACACCTCGCTGTGTAGTCCAATTCGTTCCTGTCCAATACCAACCATGGCTTTGACTCAAGAATATTGTTCTGCCTGTAAGAGAACCCGTGGGCTGTCCCTGTCCATATCCGGAAGGTCCCCCAAGCCCCTGCTCAGTCGATGAAACCTCTTCGTAAGGCTTCTTCTCATATTTCGGCTGCGGTAAATAGTAATCTAATGAATGATAATCAGTAGCCTTTCCTGCTTCCTTGAATAAAATAACAAAATCATGAAGTCCTTCTATTTGCTTCAAGGTTTTTAAAAATTGCTCTGTTATCCAATCTGATATCAATTCATTAATTTTCGGATATGCTAAAAAATCTCCTCTAACGCTCAAATACACTAATATCCTATCCCCTTCAATTCTAATTTCATCTAACTTTGTATCTGAAGGCAAAATAGATTTGTATCCTTTTTCCTTCGCTTCAGCATCCGGACCCTCTAATAAAAGCTTAATTAAAATTGCCGCCTTCTCTTTTTTATTAATTCCTTTAAGCCGTCCTTTAAGATTATCATATTTAATTCCTTGAATTTGATTATCCTTCAAAAAATACAAATTCATTCCTTGATCAGTTAAATCATTTGCCTGTTCTCCGGCACCTACTTTAATTCCTATGATTAATAAAATAAAAATAATATAAATCTCTTTTTTCATCTTATTAACTATACCATAATCATAGGCGATAATCAATAATTTATTACACAGAATCACACAGAAAATTTTTTCTTTTATTTTTTTGTAATCTGCTTCTTATTAAAAAAATTAATATTTCTGTGTCCTTCTGTGTTAATCTGTGGCTAAATATAAATTAAACCGCTAACTCGTCAATAAAACAATAAAAATCCTATAACCTATAACCCATGACCTATAACCCATAACCAATAACCTATATCCTTGACAGACAATAAATTATTTATCATAATTCTACTATGTTTAATTTTTATATTTATTTGACCAAAGGTTTTATAATTTATCCAATTTATACTTTTTATATTATTTCTCAAATAATTATAATTTTTATTATCCTAAGAAAAATAATAAATAATAGAGTTCAAATGATAAAGCAGAGGTTTTATTTATTTGGTATAAGTCCTTTCCTAATTTTAATTAATATGATTTTTTTAACTAATTTAATTTTCCCGGAGAATAATTTTTCAAATTTACTAAAAATTCTTGGCAAAACTTGGTTTATATTAGCTATAATAATAAGTGGCATTTATTTAATGGGAAGAATATGGCGATTGCTAATAAGAATCTCGGCAAAATTCTATTCTAAACAACAAAAGGAAAACAAAGAAAATAATCTATTATATTTAGATGACAATTATCTTAGAGGGAAATTAATAAAAAAGCTGAATAATTGGGAGAAACATTTAGAAAAAATTCAAATTGAAAAAGTAGATATTTCCATTGGAGAAAGCAACATCATTAATAATTCATTAAAAATTTTACAAATTACTGATTTGCATATTGGAGCTTATTTTCATCCGGATGCAGCTTATGAAGTTATAAAGTTAGCTAATCAACAGAATGCTGATATTGTGTTACTAACGGGGGATTTTATAAACTTAGATAGAAGATTAGCGGGAATCAGCATTGACATCTTAAGCCAACTAAAAGCTAATTTGGGTGTTTACGCTTGTTTGGGAAACCATGAATTTTTTACAGAAACGGAGGATTTTTTTGATCAAGGATTGAATAGAAATCATATAATTTTATTGCGCAATAAATTTGAGAAATTAATAATAAATAGAAAAGAACTTTATATTTTAGGAGTAGATTATTATAAATCTCCGATGCCTTATAAAGAAATTTGCAAGGTATTTAAAAAAATTCAGCCTGAGAAGACATTAGTTCTATGCCACCATCCAAATTATTTTCCTTTATTCGCTTCTAATAATGTAGCAATAATGTTTTCAGGGCATACACATGGCGGACAAATAAAATTTGAGATAGGACCGGCAGTTGTAGCTCCGAGTTTATTCCTATCCCCTTATCTGCACGGACATTATCGCATAAATCAATCACATCTGTATGTGAGCAGAGGCATCGGAACATCAGGAGCACCTATAAGAATATTATGCCCGCCTGAATTAACAATCATTAATTTAAATATTTAAAATAGATTTACTATCACCTATCACCTATTACCTATTACCTATCACAGGCAAGAATGCCTGTGCTACTTTGCGAGCTTTGCGTCTTTG
>CAYREJ010000209.1:0-2835 GCA_964423235.1 uncultured Acidobacteriota bacterium
TCTATAAACTCAATATCAATTTTCTCCAAAATTATTATTTTGAGATTATTTTGTGCTTTTTATTGTTTGCAATTTTGTTTAGCATAATTTTATTTTTTCACGCAAAGCTCGCAAAGTTCGCAAAGATCATCATATTTTCTTATCTTCTTAACTTCCTAACTTCTTAACTTCCTTTTCGTATTTCTCTTTGTGCTCTTTGTGGTTTATAATTTATTTGCCATTGGCTTTGCTTTTAGCATTTGGAAAAAACTGACTATTACAATAATAAAACATTTAAAAATTTGCTTATTATCTAATATAAATTTATTTTATAATTATGATTTTTGTTACGAGGCTTATAAATAAAAAAATTATAGCAAAAGATACGATGTCATTTGAATTTCTGAAGCCATATGATTTTAAATTTGAGCCGGGTCAATTTATATTAATAAAATCAATAGAGGGAGAAAAGGAGCTTCAAGGTGTATTTTCTATTGCATCTACACCGTCAGAAGATAATATAATGATTGCAATGAGAATGAGGGGCAGCTTATTTAAAAATTGGTTAAATAGCTTGAATATTGACTCAGAAGTAGAAGTAAATGGACCGAAGGGTAAATTTATTTTGCCTGAAGTAGCAAGCAAGGCTATTGTATTTTTAGCAGGAGGCATCGGCATAACTCCTATTAGAGCTATGATTCTCCACACTTTTTCTAAGAAGTTGGATGATAAAATTTTTTTATTTTATTCAAATCGGACAAAAGAGGACATCGTCTTTTACGAAGATTTCTTAAGAATAAAGGAAAGCAATTTTATTTTTATTCCAACATTAACCAGAGAAAATGATCTTAAGAATTGGAATGGAGAAATTGGAAGGATAAATAATGATATGATAGTAAAATATATACGGGATGTAAGGGATTGTTATTATTATATAGCAGGTCCTCCGGAGTTTGTTAATGGGATGATGGAGATAGTAAGTCATTATAATGTTAAAGAAGAACAAATTAAAAAAGATATATTTACAGGCTATGCTAAAAAATGAAAAGGCAATTTGCCGATTTGCTTTTAATGGAATTGATTATCTGCTGAAATAAATGGAAGCTCCCATACCACCGCTTACACATAATGATGCTAATCCTAATTTAGCATCTCTTTTAATCATCTCATAAATAAGGGTGGTAATTATTCTTGCGCCTGTGCAAGCAATAGGATGTCCCAAGGCAATAGCTCCACCATTAACATTCACTATTTCTCTATTCAAATTTAATTCTTTTTCTACGGCGAGATATTGAGCTGCGAAGGCTTCATTAAATTCCATAAGTTGAAAGTCCTCTAATCTTTTATTAGATTTTTTCAAGAGGGAGCGGGTAGCAGGGATTGGACCTATTCCCATAATATGAGGTTCTACGCCAACGACAGACCAAGAGCCAACAATAGCCATTGGTTCAATGCCCAGCTCTTTGCACTTATCTAAAGAAGTTACTAAAATGGCAGCAGCAGCATCAGTTATTGCGGAAGAATTACCTGCTGTTATAGTCCCATTTTCTTTAAAAACAGGAGGAAGTTGTGCTAATTTTTCTAAAGTAGTTTCTCTTGGATGCTCGTCAATAGAAACTATTGTAGGTTCGCCTTTTTTGCTGGGAACTTCAACTGGAACTATCTCATCTTTGAATCTGCCTTCTTTTGTAGCTTTAATGGCTCTTTGGTTGCTTAATAAAGCAAATTTATCTTGCTCTTCTCTTGAGATATTATACATTTCAACTAAATTTTCAGCTGTTTGACCCATAATTAATCCTGAGAGAGGATCAAGAAAACCATCTTTATACATTCCATCAATGAGTGTGGCATGTCCTAATCGGTATCCATCAAAACGCACTCTATCTAACATATATGGAACCTTGCTCATGCTTTCAGTGCCTCCTGCTATAATTATTTCAGCATCGTTGTTTCTTATAGCATAGCAAGCTAAAATCAAAGATTGTATACTTGAAGCACAAGCCATATTTACAGTATAGGCAATCTTCTCGCAGGGAATTCCTGCCCTGTATAAGATCTGGCGAGCTATGTTCGGTCCAACGCCTGCCTGCCTTGCTTTGCAAAAAATAACTTGATCTATGTCAGTAGGTTTTAAACCAGCCCTCCGAATAACTTCTTTCACTACAATAACTCCTAAGTCAGCTGCTGTTAATTCCTTAAAAGCTCCTCCAAAATTTGCTATTGGTGTCCTTGCAGCTGCAATAATTGCTATTTCTTTCATAATAAATCCCTCCTTAATTTAACTTTATTTGGCGTAATGAATAAATCTTTTAGATTATTCAATCTGCCACTATTTTATTAAAGAAGCAGCAACGGAAAAAAATTCTTTGATTACTCTGGCACCTTCCAACGATGCTTTTCCTGCTCTTAAAGCAAAAAGAGAAAAAGCTAATTCTGGCTTATCCGAAGGTGCAAATCCTATAATTACTGCATCATAGTTAGGAAATTTTTCTCCTGCTGTTCCTGTTTTCAATCCAACCTTAAAGTTTTCTAAATATGCTCTTTTGCCAGTTCCATATTCAGATGATACCGCCTTTATCATTCCATCTCTTATCGGTTGTAAATATTTTTCATTAGTAAATTTCTTAAAAATTTCTTCTTGCGAATTTTCATAAATAGAATCCAAAAGATTCCTTTTTTCTTTAATAAGTCTCGGCTTCATAGATATTCCATCATTTATTATAGATAAAGACCACAATACTGTTAAGATCGGATTAACTAAAATATATTTATCACCAATACCAAGAGAATATTCATAAATTGGATCTTTAAGATTTTCAATGATTTTTTCAAACTGTGGTTTTATGGGCTACCCTG
>CAYREJ010000209.1:2851-4850 GCA_964423235.1 uncultured Acidobacteriota bacterium
TCCTTAATTAATAAATCTTTTCCTAAGGAGTGTCCGAGAAGACCAAAAGAAATATTGCACGATTTCGCTAAAGCATCCACTATATCATTAACTTGATTATGAACAATCCAATCGTAAAAAATTAGCTTGTCATAGGGAACTATATACCCTTGGCAATCTAAAGGAAATATCTTTGTGAAATCAATTTTATTACGCATTGCTGAAGAAGTAGTAATAACTTTTATTATAGAGCCCGGTTTAAGAAGCTGGAATATTAAAGGCTTCTCTTCTTGATCCTGGCTTTTGCTAACGGCTACTAATAGCTCTCCGTTCTTTTTGATCAATATAAAAGTTCCTTCATACTTTCCTAAACTTTTATAAGCTAAATTTTGTAATCTAACATCAATAGTTAAATATATTTTATTGAAAAAATCTTTTTCTTGAAGATTGAAGAACTCTGATTTAATCCAAGCTATTGAATCATATAAATATTTTATATCCCCCTTTTTCAAATCTTTGTAGATAAGAGGAGTCCCATTTTTATCATAGATCCAGCTGAATTTTTCTTGCTTCTCAATATTTGAGAGCTTGAATGCCAATTGCTTAAGTGAGTATGTCTTAATTTCTTTTAGACAATTGTTATGTGATTTGAAATTATTCATTATTGATGAAATAACACAATTATAATCAATAAATTTTGAAATTTGAGATAAGTCTTTATTTTTCCTTAAATAGTCTAAATAGATTTTTGAAGCAGGGTAATCTCCTTTGCTAATAAAAAAATCAAGGTAATTTTGCCAATACCCAGGGATGGAATAAGGAACATATTTAGAAAGATAATTTGCAGCTTCTTGCTTTTTCCCTTTACAAAGTTGAATTAAGGCTTTTGCTTCTTTTAAATTTTTCTTGTGGAAGAAAAAGAAATAATGAGAATCGATGTAATTTTCTGCTTGAGAAAAATTAAGGTTAGATAAATATTTTTGAACTTCCCTATTATTTTTCCAAGATAGGATATAACCGAAAAAAAATAAAAGCAAAAGTAGAATTGATGATAAAATAAAGAATTTTAAGAAAAATCTTTTTTTAGATTGTTTGAGAAATTTATCAAAATCTTTATAATCTACAATCATAATTAAAAGATAATAGAAACTTCATTACCTCTGTTGGCATTAGTAATTAAAGCAGCGTTAGCTTGGAAGGAGGCAATTTCTAAAAAATTAGTGCTGCCGATTAAAGAGATGAGTTCATTTTTACCTCCTTCATAGTAAGATTTTTTAAAAGAAGTTATTTCAAATTGATTTAAGATAATTTTAGAGAATGCAGATTTTTTAAATGTTTGTAGTGCCGTATCATAGTCTTCTTTAGTGATATTGGTAATAATATTGCCGAATTTATCAATATGAAGAACAATCCCTTTAAGTATATTAGGTGGAATTATTTTAGGTTTGGGGATTGTTAATTTTAAATAATCTTCAATGGGTTCACCAAATTTTGAACTTTCAATTCCTTTAGATAGCCAAGCGGCGGCAGGAGCAAAAATATCCCTTCCGTGAAAGGTGCTGCTGATATTATCTAAAAAATAATGTTCGGAGGTAATTTCAATAACAGTGCTAACTGTTCCTGTATCATATATAAATGAAAGGACCCCATTATCTGGGGCTATAAAATAATATTCATCGCTAACGACCAGCAACGCTCTTCTATTGCTTCCAACGGTTGGGTCAACTATTACCATATGAATTGTTCTGATAGGAAAATATTTGTAAGAACAATAGATAGTAAAGGCAGCTTCAATTATGTCTTGCGGTTTTATTTCATGTGTTATATCTACTATTTTTACTAAAGGATTTATACCATAAATAACTCCTTTCATTGTTCCTACATAATAATCTTTTGTCCCAAAATCAGTAATTAATGTAATTATTGGTATTCTGTCCATTCAATTTTCCCTCCCTTAATATTTTACTTCTTTTAATTTTAAAATATATCCTATTCTTTAATGTTTAGTCAAGAGCATATA
>CAYREJ010000210.1:0-4805 GCA_964423235.1 uncultured Acidobacteriota bacterium
TAGAGTTACATAATCATTTTCATTAACCTAATATGGCTGATTGGAATGATATGTGGAACTCTATAAACTCTAAGAACTCTACAAACTCTATAAACTCTATGAACTCTTGTGGTTTTGATTTATTAGTATATTAGCGAGTTAACGAGTTGGCGAGTTATTTTTTTAATTAGATAACTCATAATAAAATAATAAAACAATAAGGATGGAATTATTGAAGTCGAAAGTATAAAATATAAAATAGTAAAATTATGGAAAGAAATTTTATTAAATTTTTAGGAACTGCGGGAGCAAGATTTGTAGTAATAAAGCAGTTGAGAGCTTCCGGAGGAATATGGTTAAATATAGATGGAGTAGATGTATTAATAGACCCTGGTCCTGGTAGTTTGGTAAAGGCATTAAGTAGTAAGCCTAAATTATCTCCGAATAAAATTACGGCGATTTATCTTTCGCATAGGCATATAGACCATAGTAATGATGTAAGTATAATGATAGAAGCTATGACAGAAGGAGGAACGAAAAAAAGAGGCTTTCTTTTAGCGCCTTATGATGCTATTAATGAAGATGCGGTTGTTTTCCCACATACAATGAATTATCTTGCTGAAGCTCCTTTTATCCTACAAGAAGGAAAAAATTATAAAATAAGTGGAATTAATATTTTTACACCTATCAAACATAAGCATAGTGTTGAAACTTATGGATGCCTTTTTAGTAATGAAAAAGTAAGTATCGGATATATAGCTGATACTTTATATTTTGATGAACTTATTGATGCATATAAATGCGATATTTTAATAATGAATATTGTTTTATTAGAAAGCAAAGCTGGAGTAGATCATTTAAGTTTATCGGATGCAGAAATTTTAATTAAAAATATTAAGCCTAAAGTTGCAATATTAACACATTTTGGGATGCATATGATTAAAGCCAAGCCCTGGGAATTAGCTAAGAAGTTGCAAGATAAATTAAATATAAGAACAATAGCTGCCAATGATGGTTTTACTTTTCCAATTGGCGAAGCAGTGAATGGATGAATTGCTGCCTAAATGGTTGTTATGCTCTTTTTCTGTCCAAAAAATCATAATTGCTTTCTTTTAGTTCAGTTAATTTAATTGATAAAATTTTTGAAATGCCTTCTTCTTCCATAGAAACTCCAATCAATTGATCTGCTGCCTGCATCGTATATTTATTATGAGTAATTATAATGAATTGTATATTTTTTTTAAGCTCATTAATTATTTCTATAATTTTTACAATATTAGTTTCATCTAAAGCAGCATCAACTTCATCCCATATACAAAAACAAGAAGGTTTATATTTTAAAATAGAAAATAAAAATAGCAAGCTTATCAATGATTTTTCTCCACCTGACAGTAGATTGAAAGAATTGATTTTCTTATGGGGGATCTTCAATTTTAGTTCTAAACCGCTTTCTAAGATTTTATCTTGATCTTCAAAATAAAGTTCTACGGCTCCCCCTTTAAAAATAAGAGAAAAGTATTCCTGAAAGTTTTGATTAATTTTACTTAAAGCCTCTTGTAATTTTATTTTCATAAAGGAATCTAATTTTTGAATAGCCTTTTCTAAAAAATTAATTGATTCTAAAATATCTTTTTGTTGTGAGATTAAAAATTCATATTTCTTATTGATTTCTTCATATTGCTCAATTGCTAACTCGTTAATATTGCCAATTCTTTGGATTCTGTTTTTTAAGTTCTCTGATTGTGAAATCAATCTTTGAATCTCTTCTTCAGTTGCATCAGAATAGTATTTTGGTTTTTGTTTGGTTTCCTTAAGACAATTTTCCTTAATATAATTTCCATCCGCTTCTAATTGGGTTTTGCGAATTAACAAAGAATGCTCTTTCTCAATTAAAATTTCTTTCTCTTGATATAATTTTTTATGTAGAATTTCTAAAGCATTTAATTTAGCTTTCTCTTCCTGTTTTTCGGATTGAAGCTCCTCTAAGGATCTAAATAAATTTTCCCTCTCTTTTAAATTTTCTTCAATATTTATTTGAGCTTGGTGTAGTTTTATTTCATACTGATTCATAAATTCTTTTTCTTCTTTAATTTGTTGGATTAGTTTCTCTAATGATGAGATTTGTTCATTCTTTTCTGTTAGAAGCCTTTTTAAATTAGATTCAGAGGATTTTATCTTTTCAGAAACTTTCGTTGCCAAAATTTTTGTGTTTTCAATAAGAAAATTGATTCTTGAAATTTCAATTTCTAATATTTTATTTAAATTCTCTAAGTAGGCTGTCTTTTTTGAGTTCTTATCAATTTCTTTTTGTAAAAGATTTTGATTTGTTTCAGCGACTTGGATTTCATTTTCATAATTTTTTATTTGCATGATATTTTGGAATTCTTCATTTTTATAGCTCTCTATTTTGTTTGAAAGATCATTTATTTTATTATTAAGCTCTTTTAATATATTCTCATTATTTTTTTCCTTATTTTGCAAAAAAGGTATTAAGCCTTTAAGATTATTAAAAAGTGTAGTTAAATAATCTTTATTTAATTTAATCTCTTCTTTTTTAGAAATTATTGTTGCAATGGTATCAGTTAGAAGAGAAAATTTAGTTTTATAAGAAGAAAGTTCATTTTTTAATTTAATAGGATTTTCAGATTGTTGAGGCTTCATTAAATTAATGAAAAATCTATTATGATACAGGATTTTTTCTTTTTTGATATAAATTGAACAATTAAGCTCAACAGGAAATTTTAGATTCTCTATATTATCTATAATGAAAATATTATTTAAAAGAGACTTCATAATTTGAAGTTCATTAGGGAATTCAATTAAATCCGACAAGCATACAGAATTTAATAGATAGATATTGTTTTCTTGATTTTTTAAAAAAGAAAGGCAAAGAATTGAAAAAGGTTTTTGATAATCTTTAAAATATTGCTGAAGGACGAGAGCATCTTTTTGATCCTTCACAATTAATGAAAATATCATATCTTTAAAAATAAAATTTACTAATTGTTCATATTCTGCAGGCACTTTTATTAAATCAAGAAGAATCCCATAAAAAGAAATATTAAGGTTTGAAATCTCTTGTATTATTTTCTTTGAAGTACTGAAAGGATATTTTTCATACAGGTGATTTTCAAGCTGATGTATATAGAAATTAGCGATTGAAATTTCTTGATTGAGAGAATTTTCTTTTTCAGATAAAAGTGATAAATAATTATTGATTTCTTCAATTTTATCAGAGATCAGAGAAAAAAGTTTAGATAATAGGAAAAGAAGGTTCTTTCTTTTGCTAATTATATTTTCCAAATTATCGCTCTGCTTTAATAATTTATTTAAAGATTCTTGAATAGATTGTTTGAATTTTTTAATTTCTTCTTGTTTAAGAAGTAATTTAGACAAGCTTTTTTTATTATTAATTATGAAATTAGCAATCCTGTTGGATTCGAAATTATATTGAAAGAGCAATTGCTTTTCTTTTTCAATACTTTTTTTTATGAAATTATTAATTAAAAGGATTTTATTTTGAAGAGAGAGAAGAGGATTTAATCTTTCTTCTATATTATTTTTTCCAGCATTTAATTTATCGATTTCTTTTTGCGTGTAATTAATCTCTTTATTAAGAAAAAGCAATTTGTTTTCAAGAGTAAGAAGTTCAGAATATTTTTTGTTGGTATCGTTTTGTAGATTCATTATGTTGTTTTTGTAAATAATAATTTCTTTTTCCAGGTTCGTTAGTTTTGTTGTAATTTCATCAATGCATTTTTTAGTAGAAGTAATATTTTCTTCTTTACTGGCAATTACTTGTTTTAAATTTTCTATATCGGCAATAACAGAAGTAAGCTTTTTATTATTTGAAGATAATTCTTTTTTAACAGCCTCATAATTATTGTTAATTTCCGAAAGCGAATCTTCAATAATAGACCATTTAAGGGAATAAATTTTTTGCATAACGGATTTAAATTCTTCTTGCAATTCTAAAAATTTTTTAGTTTTAGTAGCTTGGAGTTTCAAGGAATTTCTGTTTTTAGAGATTTCATTTAGGAGGTCGCTGATCCTTTGAAGATTGGTTTGTGCAGCAGAGAGTTTATTAAGAGTTTCCTTTTTTTTATATTTATATCTTGTGATACCGGCAGCATCATCAATATAGATTCTTCTTTCAATTGGTTTTGAATCGAGAAGAGATTGAATTTTATTTTGTTCAATGATTGTATAAGTTTTTGGAGCAAGATTAAGACTGGAGAGGAGGTCAAGAATATTTTTTAGATAAGAGCTTTCTCCATTAATTAAATATAGACTTTGTCCATCTCTGAAGAGTTTTCTTCCTATGGTAATGGGATTATCATTATTGCTAAAGATTAAAGAAACTTCAGCCATACTGAGAGGTTTATAAGATTTAGACCCATTTGAAATAATTTCATCCATTATAGATGTGCGAAGTATTTTACTGCTTTGTTCACCTAAAGCCCAGAGGATAGCATCTGAAATATTGCTTTTGCCGCCACCATTAGGACCTACAATCGCAGTTAGTCCCTCGGGGAAAGAAATTTCAGTTTTAAAATAAAATGATTTAAAGCCTTGTATGACGATTTTTTCCAATTTCATTTCAATATGTAGAAAACTAATAAAATATTATACAATATTTTGATTTGTGATGCTATGTTTGGGTAATTGGTCAGTTCTTTAGTATTTTATAGCGAGTTTGCGAGTTGAAATTTTAGCCACAGAAGAACACAGAAGTTTTTTTGCTTTTATTCTTTAAGCTCAAATCTATTAAAAACATTTTGAATCCTAATTTATAATTCTGTGTCCTTCTGTGTGCTTCTGTGGCT
>CAYREJ010000211.1:0-4789 GCA_964423235.1 uncultured Acidobacteriota bacterium
TTGAAAAAAAACAAATTAAAAATTTTAATTATGATATAAAGAGGGATATTTTTAATTTCCAAAACTCCAAAAGTTCTGAGAGAGTTTTGTTAGATAAAGAAGAAAATAAAGATAAGCTTTTGGATAGTCCTTTTATTATTTACAATGGGATGGCAAAAATAGGAGAAGAAAAGGTTGTTACATTTTCTAATGAAGGTAAGCAATACATAGCCAAGGAAGGTGAGATTGTAGAAAATAAGTTTAAAATAATTAAAGCTAATAAAGATTATCTTCTAATTATTTACTTGCCTTCAAATAAATTGATTAAGATAGAATCTTTGCAATGATTTTAGTTATTAATAATTAAAAACTTTATGGTGAAAGCCTGCTTAATATGGAATCCTTTTGCAGGAAATCCACAAAATAATAAAAGAGATATAAATTTAATTGTAAATTATTTAAAGGAAAGAGCATATGAAGTTGCAAAGAAGGAAACAGAAGGTCCATTGACCGCTATTGAAATAGCTAAAGAAGCTGTTAAATCTAATTATTCCATTATATATGCTTTTGGAGGAGATGGAACTATTAATGAAATAATAAATGGTATCTGTGGAAGCAATGTAGTATTAGGAATAATACCTAAAGGGACAGCAAATCTTTTGGCAAGAGAAATAAATATGCCTTTAAATATAAAAAAGGCGCTTTTAGCTTTAGATAAAGCAAAGCCTGTTTCAGTGAATCTTGGAAGAGCAAATAATAGATATTTTATTTTAATGCTGGGAATTGGGTATGATGCGTATGTAATTTCAAAAATCAAACTTGAACATAAATTGAAATGGGGTAAATTAGCTTTTGCTTATCAAGCCATGAAACAATCTTTCATATACGATTACCCTTACTTTACAATTAAATTTAATCAAAAAGAAGTTAAATCAACTTTTGCGGTTGTCTCCCTTTCAAAAGAATATGGTTCAATTTTTTCTCTGACACCCCAAGCTAAATTAACTCAAGATTATTTTCAGATTTGTTTATTTAGGGGCGCCGGCAGCATTTCTTATTGGAAATATTTCTTCTATGCAGTAGCCAATGCTCATTTTAAATTAAAAGATGTTCAGCTGGATTTTTCAGAAGAAATTGAAATATATTCTGATAAAGAAATGTGGACCCAATTGGATGGAGAGTTATATTGTAAGCTGCCGGTAAAGATTTCCTTGGTTCGGAATGCTGTTAAAATCTTGGTTCCCCCTTATTCAAAATATTTTTAAAATAAAGTAACAATTTAGTTGCAAATGGTCAGTTTTCCCATTTAACATCTCACCTTTTACATTTCACATCTTACTTCTTACATCATTTCACTAATGCTTGCCAAATTTCAATTTGTCTCTTAACGGTTACTTCATAAAATGTTCCTAAATTTTTTAGGCACTCTGAAGCTTTTTTACTGAAATCTTCTCTTAAATTCTTATTCTCAAGCAAAAGGCATATTTTATCTGCAAAACCTTTAATATCATTGATTTCTACAATGAATCCTGATTCGCCATTTATAATTGTATCCGTAGAACCGCTAACTCTACTTGATACAATTGGCAAGCGTGCAGCTACTGCTTCCATTAATACTCTCGGAAAACCTTCGGAAACGGAAAATAAAGTAAATAGATCTGAGGCTTTGTAATACTCCGGAAGCATGTTTTGCGGAATATGACCAAGCCATTTGATATTTTTATTAATTTTTATCTTTTCCGCAAATGAAATTGCTCTTTCCTTTTCTTCCCCTTTACCTATTCCTTCTCCTATCATTATTAATAAAGTGGAAGGATATCTATCAAGAACTAATTTTATCGCTTTTAAAAAATTAATTAGGTTCTTTTCCTTAACCATTCTACCTACAAATAATATTATGTGATTATATTTGTTATTAAGTAATTTTCTTCTTAATTCTTCACCATTTGCTTTAGAAAAATCTGCTAAATTATATGGTACCATTGGTCTTTGATGAATTTTTTTTGGACTAATTCCATTCTTAATAAGGGATTCTTTAATTAATGATGCTTCTACTTGAATACTATCAGCTTTCTTTAATATATATCTACCAATTCCTGAAAATACTGCATGATGAGGTTTGGCTTTCAACCAATAAGGATCATATAAATTTCCTCCAAATAAGCAAATATTTATTGGCAGCCCATATTTCTTTTTTAAAATATATGCAATAAATCCAGTAAATATAGGTTCTTGACTGTGAATTATATTAATCTTTTTTTCTTTGCATATTTTATTTGCAATCTGAAACATTTTTAATAAAGAATGAGCTTTATTATATGCATTAGTTGGAATTATCAATAAATTATCCGAAAGCCATTTAGAATTTTCGAATCTCTTATTGTATGTATGAATTATCATAACAAGCTGCTCTATTTCTTTGCTATAAGCTAGGGCTCGCATATGAGTATCCCCAGGTGATTTATTCGGATCATTAAAAAGCTCTATGCTATAGCTTAATTCCAATACTCTTACATTATTCTCTTGCATATTATTATTGTAGCAAACATTTATCTCTAAATTAAATTAAAAATGATCAGAATTATCCAAGAGCGAGTTAAATCATTCTTTTAAAAATTCTTCTACCCATTTTCCTTTATTAAGTTATTAGGAGGTTAGTTAATTAAAATTTTACCCACAGGAGAGTGAGAGTAGTCGGTCATACCTATTTTATATAAAAGGAAAGATGTAAAAATGCAAGATTCCAACTCTCACTCTCAGTAAACTCTCACTCTCACTCTCACTCTCACTCTTTAAACTCGTCAACTCATAATAAAATAATAAAACAAGGTAAAAAAATTAGAAACACAAGAAGCACAAAGGAACTTAAAAGAACATATTTTGATATTTGATTTTTTTGAAATGAATTATTATTTTTAAATAGAATACCTAATTTAGAGTTAGTAAAATGGGGGAAGGCTTTAGCGAATTAGAATATGACATAGTAAATAATGTAAAAAGAATTTTTGCTATCGCTCGTTTGCTTTCTATTATTTTAATATGTTATATTTGGATTTTTGAAGCAATTAAACCAGCCTATCTTCCTATTGTTCCTCTTACTGCAATTATCTTATTAGCTTTTATAGTATCAATCCCTTTTTTTAAAAATCCTTATTTAATCAAAAAGCAATTTTTGATTGCCTTACTTTTATATTCTTTCTGCATATCCGCAGCTATCTTTTTGCAAGGCGGTATTTTTGACCCAACAACTTCATTGCTATATTGCTTTATTATCTTAGTATCATCATTTTTATTGGAATCATATGTTGCTTATATTATTGCTGCTGTTTCCATTATTCAATATTTAATTTTAATTTGGCTCCAATATTATAAAGTAATCCCCATTCTAATGCATAGAACAGTGAATATTCCACTTAAAGTTATTTTAGATGTTTCAATTTCAATTATTATTTATTCATTCTTTATTGCTTTTATCTCTCATAAGTTAGCTAATTATATGAAATTTCAAAGCAAGAATCTACATTTAACAATTGATAGATTACAACAATTGTCTAAATTAGACCCGCTAACTGAAACTTACAACAGAAGATATTTTGAATCTATTTTTATAGAAAAACTTAATAAATGTAAAGAGTTATTTCTTCCTTTTTCTCTTATATTAATAGATGTTGATCATTTAGATAAAATTAATTTTAGATTTGGTTATTTAACCGGAGATGAAGCTTTAAAACAGACTGCTGCAATTATTAAAAATTCCATAAAAGATAATAATTTATTGTTTAGATATGGTGGGGATGAGTTTGTAATCATATTACCCGAAGTTGCTTCTGCTGAAGCGGAACATCTCGCTTCAATGATACGAGATAAATTAAGGAATGAAAATATTTTCTGTTATAACAATTATTCATTTCCTATAACTGCTTGTTTTGGGATTGTTTCTTTATCTAAGCCGGGTAATATGACAGTTAGAGATATAATTAATCAGGCTAATGCAGCTTTGTTAGAAGCAAAGGCTCAAGGTCCTAACTCTTTATTTAAAATATCTTACTAATTTTTTAGTAGATATGCTGTAATATACAATTTTAGCAATGATAGCAAAAAAAATGATAAAATTATGTTAAGGAAAAAATATCCGTAGCTGCTTTAATTAAATGATTATAAGAACCACAGCGGCATAAGTTTCCAGCTAAAGCATCAAGAATTTCTTCCTTAGTTGGTTTTTGATTCTGAATAAATAAGCTATAAAGAGACATTATTTGTCCTGGGGTACAGAAACCGCATTGTAAAGCATCTTTCTTCATTATAGCTTCTTGGATTTTATGAAGTTTGCCGTTTTTCATTATTCCTTCTATTGTTAAAATTTTTTTTGAATTAGCTTGAACTGCTAAAATTGAACAAGATAAAACGGCTTTGTCTTCCATAACAATTGTGCAGGCACCGCATTCTCCCATATTGCAACCGAGCTTTGTTCCAGTTAAACCAAGCCTGTCTCTTAAAACACTCAATAATGTTTCTCTTGGTTCAACTTCAATTTTATAATCTATTTCATTTACATTTAAAATGATTGAAAATAAATATCTTTTATTATTAGGAAATATTAGTGCTTCTTTTGCTTCAACAACGGGATTAAGAATAATGTTTTCCTTTACTGCAGTAGAAAATAAAAAAGAAGTTCCAATTGTTTTTATAAAAGACCTTCTTGATATTTTCTTTTTTTCTTTCATAACAATTGAATTTTAACTTTTTGGAGAAAAGAAGTCAAGGTATAGAGCTTAATAGAGTTTATAGAGTTTATAGAGTTGAGAGTTTA
>CAYREJ010000212.1:0-4783 GCA_964423235.1 uncultured Acidobacteriota bacterium
AAAAATTAGCAATGGAAAAATAATCATAGTTAAAAGGCAAAATTATGCTTTCGTCGGAGCAAACTAACCCGTTACACTCTAATTAATTGAAAGCCACAATATCTTAATTTATAATATAAAAAATGAAATATAAATTTATAGCAATTGAAGGACCGATAGGGGTTGGCAAAACAAGCTTAGCAAGAAAATTAAGTGAGAAATTAAATGCTGAATTAATTCTGGAAGACACTAATAATCCTTTTTTAGCAGATTTCTATTTAAATAAGAAAGGGGCTGCTTTTAAAGTGCAGCTCTTTTTTTTACTAAACAGATATAATCAATTATTTTCATTAAAACAATCTTCTCTTTTTTATTCAATAACCGTAATTGATTATATAATAGAAAAGGATAAAATTTTTGCTTATTTGAATTTGGATGATCAAGAATTAAGCATTTATAATAAATTATATTCTTTATTAATTCAAGAATTACCAAAGCCGGATATGACAATATATCTTCAAGCAAATTTTGAAACATTAAAAGAAAGAATAAAGAAAAGGAACTTGCCTTATGAAAAGAATATTTCTGATGATTACTTAAAACAAGTGATAAAAGCATTTGATTATTTTTTCTTTCATTATAAAGAGACGCCATTATTAGTAATAAATACAAATAGAATTGATTTTGTTATGAGGGATGATCATTTTGATGAGATGGTAAATGCAATAAAGACGATACGAGGTGGGACGCAATATTTTACCCCTTTGTTAGGGGAAGAATAAAAAAATAAAATTTCCCTCAACCAGAAATGGTGGGGAGAAAGGAGTTTAAGATGGAAAAATCAAAAATCACAATAAAAACATTTTGGGAGAGGAAGGAAAGAAAGGAGAAGATCACGATGTTAACTTGTTATGATTATGCGACTGCTCTGATAATGAATAACACGGATATAGATGCTATATTAGTAGGAGATTCTTTAGGAATGGTAATGTTGGGATATAAGAACACATTACCTGTAACCATAGATGAAATGCTTCACCATACTAAAGCAGTAGTAAGAGGAATCTCAAAGCAATTAATAATTGTAGATATGCCGATAGGTTCTTATCATATTTCGGAAGAAGAAGCGGTGAAAAATGCAATGATACTGATAAAAGAAGGTGGAGCTGAAGGAGTTAAAATTGAGGGGGGGTGCAAAAGAGCTTCTTTAATAAAAAGACTCATAGATGCGGAGGTACCAGTAATGGGGCATATAGGATTAACCCCGCAATCGGTGAATATATTTGGAGGTTATAAAATACAAGGTAGAAATAAAGAAGAAGCAGAAAGGTTGGTAGAAGATGCTCTTTCTATTCAAGAGGCAGGTGCTTTTTCAATAGTTTTAGAGTGCATTCCGGTGGAGGTAGCTAAAGAAATAACCGAGAATTTAAAAATACCAACAATAGGAATAGGTTCCGGTTTGTATTGTGATGGGCAAATTTTGGTTCTTCATGATATGCTCGGATATTGGGAAAAGAATCCTTACAAATTTGTAAAAACTTATTCAAATTTATATAATGAAATATCGAAAGCAATACAAAAATATTGCAATGAAGTAAGGGAAGGAAAATTTCCCGGGTTTGAAAATAGTTTTAGTTCATTTTAAAAGGGGAAGATTATGGAGATAGTAAACAGAATACAAAGGATGAAGGAAGTAATCAAGGATATAAAGAAAGATAATAAGACGATAGGTTTTGTGCCAACGATGGGTTGTTTGCATCAAGGGCATTTAAGTTTAGTTAGGGAAGCGAGGAGGATGTCTGATTATGTAATCGTTAGCATATTTGTTAATCCGAAGCAATTTGGTCCGAATGAAGATTATGAAAAATATCCGAGGAATATAACTAAGGATGCTGAGATACTATCTCAGGAGAATGTAGATTATGTATTTTATCCTGCTGTTGAAGAAATGTATCCAGAAAATTACCGAACTTATATTATAGTAGAGGATTTGAGTGATAAACTGTGTGGAAAAAGTCGCCCCGGACATTTCAAGGGAGTAGCAACTATTGTTCTTAAACTTCTAAATATAATTCAGCCTAATTTTGCTTTTTTTGGTCAAAAGGATGCTCAACAAAGCATAATAATAAAAAGGATGATAAGAGACCTTAATTTAGATACGGAAATAATAATTTTGCCAATAGTAAGGGAACCGGATGGTTTGGCAATGAGTTCGCGGAACTTATATCTTAGTTCAGAAGAGAGAAAAGCAGCTACTGTCTTATTTAATTCTTTACAAGCAGCCAAAGAATTAATTAAAGATGGGGAGAAAAAGGCAAGTAAAATAATTGAGAGAATAAAAAAAATAATAGCTGATGAGCCATTAGCCAAAATAGATTATATAGAAGTGGTTGATTTAGAGAATTTAAATCCAATGAAAAGCTTAGATAAAACAGCATTAATAGCGATAGCTGTTTATATAGGCGAAACAAGATTAATAGATAATATTATAGTGAGGGAAGAAAAATGATGGTTGAGTTACTAAAATCTAAGATTCATAAAGCAAGAATAACAGATGCTAAATTAGATTATTCAGGAAGTCTGTCTATTGATAAGGATTTAATGAAAGAAGCTTTGATACTGCCTTATGAAAAAATAGATGTTTATAACATTACTAATGGGAAAAGATTTACTACCTATGCAATACCGGATAACAAAGGCGTGATATGCGCAAATGGAGCAGCTGCAAGGCTTGTTTACAAGGGAGATGAGATTATAATAGTTTCATATTGCATGAAGGAAATTGAGCAAGCAGAAAATCACAAGCCGATAATAATACTGCTGAATTCTCGGAATGAGATTTTGAAGAAAATAAAATGACAATATTTGTCGTATGGAAGTCAAAAAGTGTTTGAAATAGAAAAAATGAGATTGAAGAGATTGATAATAAGCTTATTTTATAAGGCATATCTCTTGATCTATAATTAAAGAAATTCTAAAAAAGGAGGTAAAATTTTATGAAAAGACAAAAAGGTTTTACATTAATTGAGTTATTAATAGTTATTGCCATTATAGGTATAATAGCGGCAATAGCTATACCGAACTTACTGAATGCTTTGGATAGAAGTCGGCAGAAAAGATCGATGGCAGATGTAAGAACATGGGCAACATCTTTGGGGACATATCTGGTAGATGCAAATTTCTATTATAATGCTGGTAGTGATATAGCAATTGATCCCAGCCAACCAATGTACCAGTTTTTCGTAGCTAAAAAATATTTAGAGAATGCCCCTTATTTAGACGGGTGGAATGACAATTTTTGGTATAGACCTCAAGCCGTAGCGGGTAGCATGCCCACAGGATATACATTTGAATCTTTAGGAAAGGGGGGCACAAATGATAGTACTTTCATAAAAAGATTCAAATGCTTCGGATGTGATATTTCAAATGCTAATGGTCAATTTATAAAAAGCCCCGAAGGACCACAGCAAGATGATCCTGCTGGTTCTGCAAATTGTACTGCAGGACCCGATTGTGGTACATAATTATTTTAAAAGTATAAAATTGCAGAAAAGGGGTAATGCCCCTTTTCTGCTTTTTTATTCCCTCTTGAATGCCTCTCAAATTAAAAATTTTAATATTATATTTTTATACTCTTATTATTTTTCCTCCAGAAATTTATGATTATTCATTAGCAAAATTTTTTATATTATCTTCTTTTATCTCACTCCTTTTTTTTCCAGAACTTATAAAATCCATTAATCATATCTTTATTATTCTATTTATCTCTTTTATTTTTATTCAATTATTCTCTTTTTATAAGGCTAATATTAATTCAATTTCTCTTTTTATCACTTATGTTTTCCTTATAATTTTTTTAAGTAATTACTTTGATAAAATTAATAGATTATACATCCTTCAAGCTCTTGTAATTTTAGTTTTTATTCTTTGCTTGTATTCTTTTTATCAATATTTTTATGGGTATGAAAAAGCTTATTCATCTCTTTATCCTTATAAAAGCGAATACTTCATTGGCAAAATATTATTTTACCTTAAAAATAAAAGAATAACTTCTACTTTTAGCTTACCAACGCCATATGCAGGCTTTTTACTTAGTTGCCTACCAATATTGGCAACAAAAGTTCTTCATAAAAGCACAAAAATCTTTGCAGTCTTCACTTTAAGCATTTCTATGCTTTCATTAGTATTAACTCAATCATATCTTACCATTCCAGCTTTAATCGTATTATTTATTTCATTAATTGTTTCTAAAATAATTAAATTGAATAAAAAGATAATATTTTCTTTTCTAATAATTTTTATATTAATTTGCCTATTAATATTAGTAGAAAGAAGTAGCTTTGTTTTTAATGTATTTCAATCTAAAACTATTAGGATGCATATAGGAAATTGGCTAATAGCTTTAAAAATTATGAGGGAACATTGGCTTTGGGGGGTTGGTATAGGAAATTTTCAGCTGCATTATCCTAATTTTATGACTAAAACAGATATTGAAACTAAATTTGCTCATAATCTTTTCCTACAAATCGGAGCTGAAACAGGAATATTCGGCTTTTTTCTTTTTCTTTTTGCTCTGATGCTATTATTAAAGTCCATATTTAAACTTTATATTCACAAAAAAATAAATTTAGAATCTTGGGCTTACTCAACGGCAGTTATTATTTTCTTGATTTATTCTTGTCTGGACATTTCTTTGTATTTTCCAAGCATAGGAAGCTTTGGATGCCTATGCTTATCCCTTTATCTAAGTCTTATTAAAGAAGAAAATAGAGCGATAGAAGAAGTTTCATATTTTTTTAGCTTC